>CAZASJ010000073.1:0-15708 GCA_964487735.1 uncultured Bacteroidales bacterium
CACTTTGTTCACCGAAGCTTTTCATCCTTCGCCGTGGCTTCGGATGATGAAAAGCAAAGGTGAAGTATCCAGCATCCCTTTTGAATTTACCCCCCGAATGATTAAGTTTACATCCTGATTCAAAATCCTTCTCATGGCAGTATTTCTTGACCTCTTAATACTCATTGGCGGAATTTTAGTGGCCGTTGCAGGAGCAAGCATCCTTGTAGATGGGGCTGGTTCCATAGCAAGCAAATTAAAGGTTTCATCACTGGTCATTGGCATGACCGTAGTTGCCTTCGGAACTTCAATGCCCGAATTTGCAGTGAGTGTCTTTTCCAGTATCAATAAAAATACCGGACTGGCAATCAGCAATATACTGGGAAGCAATATTTTCAATATTTTGATCATCCTGGGGATCGCTACCTTCATCAAGGTCTTACCGGTTCACAAGAACACAATTTCGCGTGACATCCCTATGAACCTGCTGGCAGCCATTCTGGTGGGTGTGGTCGGCAACAAACTTCTCATCAATGGCTTTGGTGTATCAGCTATAGACCCAACCGATGGCATTGTTTTCATTTCACTCTTCGCCATCTTTCTTTACTATACTTTTTATCATCTGAAACCCGATAATTCCGAAGGAGATGCAAACATTAAGAAGATGACTTCTTTAAAAGCCATCCTATTTATTCTCCTGGGGCTCGGATGCTTAATTGCTGGAGGCGAATTAATCGTTGACGGAGCGACAAAACTGGCAATATCTGCCGGCATGGCAGATCATATGGTCGGAATGCTGATTGTGGGGCCGGGTACTTCCATCCCCGAATTGCTGACTTCATTGGTCGCGATAAAAAAAGGCAAGGTCGACCTGGCAGTCGGGAATGTTGTGGGATCCAACATATTCAATATATTCTTTATCCTGGGGCTCAGTTCCATCATATACCCTTTACCCCTTCGACCTGAGTTAAACATTGCGGTATTGCTTACCATTCTGGCCAGTTTGCTCCTCTTTATCTTTACCTTTATGTCAAAAAACAGCCACCTGACAAAGCCTAAAGGCGTACTGTTTATTTCGATTTACCTGGCCTATGTTGTGTATATGCTGATTGGATGAAGCTATGGAATCGGATGAGCCTGCCTTCACACAGCCTTGGCGTACATTTGACTTGAATTGGCTAAAAAATTAACTTTAACAGATATGGAATCGATCAGAAAAATATTCAAGATTGGTAACGGGCCCTCCAGCAGTCATACCATAGGTCCAAAGAAAGCTGCCGAGATATTCCTGGATAGAAATCCCGAAGCAGCATCCTTTAAAGCATATCTCTATGGCAGCCTTGCACTGACTGGTAAAGGCCATATGACAGATTACATTATCCTTCAGACGATGCCCAAACCTACTGAAGTCATTTTTAAAAGCGATGAAAAGCTTCCATTGCATCCAAACGGGATGATCTTTGAAGCCTATGATGAGGCTGGAAATAAGATCGATAAGTGGGAAGTTTACAGCATTGGTGGGGGTGAGATTATGTCTAAAGACCACCCTCTGCAAGAAAATCATATTTATCCGCATACGACCATGGCCGGTATTATTAAATACCTGGAAGAAAACGGAGGCACTTTTTGGGAATATGTATTGAGAGTTGAGGGTGAAGATCTCATGGAATACCTTAAAGAAGTTTGGGAAGTAATGAAAGACGCCATACACCGTGGTCTGGAGGAGGACGGTACACTACCCGGAATATTAAAATTAAGAAGGAAGGCCCCCTCCTACCATATCAAGGCAAGCATGCAGAATAACTTCGCTGAGGATGACACTTATCTTTTTGCATATGCCCTGGCTGTTTCGGAAGAGAATGCAGCAGCCGGAAAGGTTGTTACGGCTCCAACTTGTGGTTCATCGGGCATCCTACCTGCCGTATTATACCTTGCAGTTAAGAAATACAATATTTCAGAGAAGAGGATCATAAAAGCGCTGGCAGTTGCCGGTTTATTTGGTAATCTCATTAAGGAAAATGCTTCCATTTCCGGAGCGGAAGTGGGATGCCAGGGAGAAGTTGGTTCAGCCTGCTCTATGGCTGCCGCTGCTATGACCCAGGTGCTTGGAGGTACAATCTACCAGATTGAATTTGCTGCATCATCAGGGCTGGAGCATCACCTCGGACTTACCTGTGATCCTATCGCCGGATTGGTACAAATCCCATGTATTGAACGAAATGCTTTTGGAGCACAAAGAGCACTCGACTCAGCCATTTACGCCATACACTCCGACGGACGCCATATGGTTCCATTCGATAATGTGGTAGAAGTAATGGAACAAACAGGGCACGACCTTCCAAGCTTATATAAAGAAACCTCATTAGGAGGATTGGCTACCATAGGTTTGTACGGGCGACCGGAAGAAAAAAATAATGAATGAAGAACATGGAATATTGAATATAAAATATGAACCAAAATTACGCTGACAACAAGTCCCAAATGCTGAAGAGAGAAATAAGCACAGGGCCAAGACTGGGAGCTATGATCCTGGATCATATTATCATGAGCTCAATGATGGGCATCTTAATGATACCCATCATAATATCAAATCTCTGGAATAATTTTGAAGATCATACAAGCGATCATTTTTTTAGTGCAGATTGGATATTTTACCTTATGGTCTTTAGCATGTCTTTGTATTTTAACAAAGATGTTTTTCAGGGTCAAAGCATTGCTAAAAGGGTATTAAAACAAAGAATTGTACAAAACGATAGCGGGGAGACTTCATCACCATTAAGATGTTTAATAAGAAATTTAACCATTCTCATCTGGCCAATAGAAGTTATTGTGGTGATGATAAGCCCGACCAGACGAATAGGAGATTTCATGGCAGGAACCAGGGTGGAGTATATCAGCTATGATAGAAGTCCTGCGCCCAAAGCAGATTACAAACAAATACTTATTTCTCTGGTCCTGGGATTTCTGATCCTTCTGGCAGTCAGCACCCTCTTTTATTCAAATATATATAAAGGATTCTCTCCTTATCCTGAATATGTAGCATCCTCCTGTAATAAAGAATTGTCAGACAAACTTGAAGATCACCTGATGCATACGCAGAGTGCCTATATATCAGAAGTACATATTAAGGTTTATGATACTATCTTGAATGATAGCCTGAAATATATTGCAGCCGCTTTTTATTTAAATCAGAATTACATTGAAAATAAATCAGCCTTCAAGGCTATCAAGCCGGAAATTTTCAATTCAATCTTTGAGATTATTTCGAAAGAAGAATTTATTCTCTTTGGAAAATTTATTTACAATGGAAACTATAACCGGCAGGCAACATGGCAAATCTACGATTGGAGGGAAACATATACAGATTATTAAACCATAATTGAAATGAAAAATAAATTATTCATCATACCCCTGATACTGTTGAATATTTCCTGCCAGAACCTTAAAACAGAAGTGGGATCCAATCCGGTCCAGGAAACAGATTACAGCCAATTTGTGAACCCATTTGTTGGTACCAGTAAAATGGGTCATACTTTTCCAGGGGCCACGGCTCCTTTTGGGATGGTTCAGCTAAGCCCGCAGACAAATTTCGAGCAAATGTTCAAAGCAGATGGGCAGTACAACTCAAAAACCTATGAGTATTGTGCCGGATACCAATACAGAGACAGCATCATCATTGGGTTTTCACATACAAATTTCAGTGGTACCGGGCATGCGGATCTTGGCGATTTCCTGCTGATGCCCACCACCGGCGACCTGCAGCTTGAACCTATCATAACTGCCGATGGAAACAAAGGTTTTTATTCAGCATTTTCACATGATAGAGAAATGGCATCTCCGGGATTCTACAGTGTGTGGCTAAACGATTATGGAATTGAGGCTGAGCTTACTGCCACCGATCGCGTGGGGTTTCATCAATATACATTTCCGGAGAGTGCCAATGCACATATCATCCTCGATATGGTTTATAATGTCTACCATCATGACAATAAAAATGTATGGACATTTATAAGGGTAGAAAACGATTCACTGGTAACCGGCTATCGTCAGACAAAAGGCTGGGCAAGGACCAAAAAGGTATTTTTTGCCATGCAGTTTTCCAGGGCTTTTGAAAGCTATGGACATGAGAAATATGATGATATTATTTATGATGGGTTTTACAGGCGTTTTGAGCAATCAAAAAACTTTCCTGAAATGGCAGGTAAAAATCTTCGGGCCTATTTCAATTTTAAGACCGAAGAAAATCAAAAGATATTGGTGAAATTTGCCCTCTCGCCTGTGAGCACGGCCGGGGCCCTCGAAAATCTCGAAGCAGAGATCCCGCATTGGGATTTTGCTCAAATCAGGGCTGAAACTGAGAAAAAATGGAATGCGGAACTTTCACGGATCGATGTAAAGACAATGACAGATGAAGACATGATCACCTTCTATACAGCCTTATATCACAGCATGTTAAGTCCAATTATTTATGAAGATACGGATGGGAAGTACCGCGGCCTTGATCAGAACATTCATACTTCAGACGGCTTTACAAATTACAGTATTTTTTCCCTTTGGGATACATACAGGGCATTGCATCCCCTGTTCAACATCATACAGCCTGACAGGAATAATGATATGATAAAATCCATGCTGGCCCATTATGATCAGAGTGTGCATCATATGCTGCCTATCTGGAGTCATTATGCCAATGAAAACTGGTGTATGATTGGATATCATGCAGCTTCAGTTATTGCAGACGCCATGACCAAAGGGGTGGGTGATTTTGACCGGGCACATGCATTGCTGGCATCGGTGAGTACTGCCAATGTGGCTTACTTTGATGGCCTGGGAGATTACATTCAATACCATTATGTCCCGGACGATAAAAGCCATTCATCTGTTTCTAAAACCCTTGAACTGGCATATGATGACTGGTGCATTGCACAAATAGCACATCAGCTTGGCAATAAACAAATTGAATCAGAATTTCTTGAACGTTCAAATTATTACAGGAATGTATACGATCCTTCCATTGGTTTTATGCGTCCAAAACTTTCCAATGGGGAATTCAGGCCATCCTTTGATCCCCTGGATACCCATGGGCAGGGCTTCATTGAAGGAAATGCATGGAATTATGGCTTGTATGTCCCGCAGCAATTGGATGAAATGATCAGCATGATGGGTGGGAAAAAGCATTTCAGCAGCCAACTTGATTCACTTTTCACCATGAATCTTGATGATAAATATATTTCAAAACACGAGGATATCACCCGCGACGGGATCATTGGCAATTATGTGCATGGCAACGAACCGGGTCATCATATCCCATACTTGTACAACTGGACTGATGATCCACATAAAACCCAGGCAAGGGTCCGAATGATCATAAGCAGTATGTACGGGCCATCGGTAGATGGGCTTTGTGGCAATGACGATGCCGGGCAAATGAGTGCCTGGTATGTATTCAGCAGCCTGGGCTTTTATCCGGTTACACCGGGATCACCTTATTATGCTATCGGGAGTCCATCGGTAAAAGAAGCAAGCATTCGTTTAGCAAATAATAAAATGCTCCACATCATTGTTAAGAACCAGGGCCCGGAAAACGTTTATGTTGAAAAGGTATATCTGAATGGTATCCAACACGATAGTTTCATTATCTCGCATGAGGATATTGTGAATGGGGGAGAAATTATTTTTGAGATGAACGATGAGCCGGTTAACACTCCGCCTGTACTATAGCGACAGCGCACAAAGTCTCAGGAACCCGTCATCCAGGCCCTAAAAAAACGCATACTCATATTTTAACACATAATGCTGATTCCTGGCTTTGCCATGCTGGTCTACAATGGCCTCTGATTCAATAATATTCCCATTTTCATCGTATACACGTTCAATGCGTGTATTAAGAATTCCATCCGCGTTTCGGTCTTCCTGAACAATTGCATTGCCGTGTTCGTCATATTCTATTATTGTATGATTCTCACCTTCGATTGACTTCTCAATCACCTTCACAATTTGCTGTTTTTCATCATGCTCATAAGAAACCTTGAAAACAATATCCCCTGATTCTGCAAAGGATGTGACCGATGTTAATTGTCCGTCATTATTATATTCATTCAGGAGCCTTGATGTTGAATCTGTTTCTTCGCTCCATGTCTTCTCCTCCAAAACCTCAGCTTTTTCAGTATAGCGGGTCTCCTTACGATAAACAAGCCTGTTTTCCTCGTCTCTGGATTCATGCAATACTTCATTTGTTCCTTCATAAGCAAAAACTTCAGTCCTCTCCAGCTCATCCTCATCATCCTTTACCTCTTTCGAAACAAGCCGCTCCTCAGCATCATAACGATATGTGATCGTATCTTTTGATCCATCCAAATAGATCTTATAGGCAAACAGCCTTTTCCCATTTTCATCTATTTCATACTCCATATTGTCGATCAGCTCACCATTCTCATCATATGACCTGTCAGCAGTCTTATTCCCTTTCTCATTATACTCATATTCATAATGCTGCTCTATGCCACCGCTTGCATCATATTTTATTTCACTGAGGATTCGTCCTTCCTGATCATAGCTTGTCTTATTGTATATCCCACCTTTCAATTCGAACTCATCAGAGTTTATGTCTTTCAGTATGTAATCATATTTATAAAGGCTGATGGATTTGATCTTGCTCATTTCAATTTGCTTTTAAAAAAAGCATAAATTTACTGCAAATAATGATTAAAATTCTCAAAACTCATAATTCATACATATCATGAAAAAATTTGTATTACCAATCCTAGCATTAATATTCATTATGACCATAAGTTCAAGTTGCGATCAACAGGAGCAGATCAACTATCCCGTAAGTAAAAAAGTTGAGCAGACAGACGAATATTTCGGTACAAAAGTATCGGATCCCTATCGCTGGCTTGAAGACGATAATTCAGAAGAAACAGCTGAATGGGTTCAATCACAAAATGAAGTTACCCAGGCATATCTTCAAAAGATCCCTTTCAGGGAAGGTATCGAGAATCGATTGACTGAGATATGGAATTATCCACGGTACAGGACACCTGAGAAAAAAGGCGATTATTATTACTTCAGAAAGAATGACGGGCTGCAAAACCAGGATGTTCTTTATGTAAAAAAAGGTGAGAATGCTGAAGCAGAGATCCTTCTTGATCCAAATACATTATCAGAAGATGGCACTGTCGCACTCAGCAGCTGGAATCTTTCCAATAACGGCAAATATATGGGATTCCTCACTGCCACAGCGGGAAGCGATTGGCAGGAAATATGGGTGATGGATCTTGAAACCAGGGAAATTCTTGATGATCACATTAAATGGGTAAAATTTTCCGGTGTTTCCTGGAAAGGAGATGGCTTTTTCTACAGCAGTTACGATCCTCCCGCCGAAGGCGATGAATTAAGCAATGTGAATGAATTCCATAAGGTATATTTTCACAAGATAGGTGATAAGCAGGAAGATGATATGCTGGTTTATGAAAACAAGGAATATCCGCGCAGAAATTATTATGTTTCAACCACTGAGGATGAACGTTTCCTGATCATGCATGAAGTTGAATCCACCAGTGGCAACGCACTCTATTTCAAAGACCTGACAAAAAAACGTCATGATTTCATTAAACTAGCTGATGGCTTTGAGTATGATTATAGCGTAATAGGAAATATTGGCGAAAAACTGCTCATTAAAACAAATGAGAACGCCCCTATGGGTATGGTTTATATGGTCGATACCAAAAAGCTTGAAAAAGATAAAACAGTGGTTATTCCTGAGGCCGAGGTAGTACTTGAAGGAGCCAGCATCATGGGAGGCAGGCTTATCACCGTTTATATGGAGGATGCAGCATCTAAAGCTTATCTGAACACCATAGAAGGCAAAAGGATCGCAGAAGTAGAACTTCCGGGCCTTGGATCGATCGGAGGCTTTTCGGGCAAGCCCGATGATCGGATCGCATTCTACACCTTTACATCATTCACTTTCCCTGCTACAGTGTTCAAATTCGACATCCATTCCAACAAGAGCGAAGTCTTTTTTGATTCAGGAATCGACTTTGAAGCTGGTGATTATGTTACTAAGCAAATATTTTATCCCAGCAAGGATGGCACCCAGGTACCCATGTTCATTGTACATAAAAAAGGCATCGAACTCAATGGCAAGAATCCTACCCTGCTCTATGGCTATGGAGGCTTTAACATCAGTCTCACCCCTTATTTCAGTACCAGCAACCTCATTCTTCTGGAAAACGGAGGCGTTTATGCCATTGCAAA
The DNA here is from genome assembly GCA_964487735.1 of uncultured Bacteroidales bacterium. Taxonomy (GTDB): domain Bacteria; phylum Bacteroidota; class Bacteroidia; order Bacteroidales; family B18-G4; genus B18-G4. The sequence continues at coordinate 8,239 of CAZASJ010000073.1, forward strand.
TATCAGGGGCGGTGGTGAATACGGCGAAGAATGGCATGATGCGGGCACCAAGCTTAACAAACAAAATGTATTCGACGATTTTATCGCGGCAGCTGAATATCTGATTAACACAGGATATACATCAAATGAAAAACTGGCGATCATGGGTGGATCCAATGGCGGCCTGCTCGTTGGAGCCTGCATGACCCAAAGACCGGAACTTTTCAGGGTGGCTTTCCCGCATGTTGGTGTGCTCGACATGCTGAGGTATCATAAGTTCACCATCGGCTGGGCCTGGGCTACAGATTATGGTACAAGCGAAGAAGACAGCACAATGTTTAATTATTTGCTGGGATATTCACCTTTGCATAATATCAGGAGCGGAGTAAACTATCCTTCTACGATGGTCTTTACGGCTGATCACGACGACAGGGTGGTGCCGGCACATTCATTCAAATTCATTGCTACTTTGCAAGAGAAAAACACAGGGCCAAATCCTGTCCTTATCAGGATCGAAAGCAAGGCAGGACATGGAGCAGGAACACCCGTTTCAAAGATGATCGAAAGTGTTGCTGACCAATGGGCGTTCATGTTTTACAATATGGATGTAACTCCCAGGTATGATATTAGATAGATGATAGTTGAGAGCTGATAATTGAGATTGATTTTATTTTGATTTTGTAAGCCAATCCGGGATGGGCTTGGCCTTTGGTTTCCGGCCGTAGAAAAAATCATCTGATTTTAAGGCAAAATACCTGAAAACAATTGAATTTCTTAGAAGAACCCTGACAACATTGTGAAAGAAATTATTCGGATGTGCGTATGGGCAAGCGCTCATGCATTTGCCGCAATCGGTTCCGGCTATACACCAATACGTATAGCATGACTCCTGATTGATCTGCCAACGCTTTACGCCATTGATATCTTCCCTGTTATCGAAAGGAATGGCTCTTGACGGACAAACATCAGCACATTTCTTACAGATACGGCAAAACTTGATCACATCGGAAAAATCCCTGACCGCAGAAGGAGGCAGCGGCATATCTGTTGTTATTACACCAATCCTCACACGAGGCCCTAATTCAGGCGTCATTAAAAGTCCCATTCTCCCGATCTCACCTAAACCTGCATCCCTGGCGAGCAGTGGACAAACAAGCCGATAGTTGCCATCGATATGTGCCCGTGCGTTATAACCCAGTCTTCTGATAAATTTAGCAACATCTGTAGCAATCACGGCGGCATTCATATACTGCCGGGCAGATTCCATTACCACAGGCCCTGCCGGAGCTGTATCCATCATCTGCTTATCCATCTCAACTGTAAAAGCAATGGCATATTTATGCGGAAGTTGTGCTTCTTTTCCAAAGTCTGTTCCCCTGCCAATCTCAGAGTACCAGTGGTAATCCCTGGTTTCAGTAAAACCAACCGAAACTGCACCCTCTTTTAAAATCCACTCCCTGAGATAAGTAGAAATCTCTGCAACGTCCAGCGCTTGCCTTTCATCAGCCGGATTTCCGTCAACAATTGGATAAAAGGAGGTAATAGCCTCAAAGATAGCCTGAGAGGCATTGAAAGTGAAGGGATCGTAAAAAGCAGAATCCTTGCTCAACAATCCTGGTTTAGACCTGAAAATATTATCACCCACTTCATGTTCAGGAAAATTACGGTAGTACTCAGTATATCGATCCGTTCCGGGTTCAAGCAACTTGCGGGAAAACATCACATTCTTTTCATTTATCTGCCCTTTGGGCATGCTCCTTTCAATTTTTCTTTCAAACGGCCGTGTTGGAAATATCAACAATAAAATAAAGCCCCAGAAGATGCATAGAATAAAAATCCCCGGAATCTCTCCACCGCTGATAAAAACAGGACCAATAAAAAGAAACGTAAGTAAAGGAAGGAGGATAAATACACGAAAAGCAGCACGTTTCTCATTCTCTTTCAGAGATATAAGTATAATATATAAAACACTCGGAATGATAAGAATGCCTGTCAGGATCAAGAAAACGTCCGTTATAGATAATTCCTTCAGCATTATTTAGTGGTGGTTTACAAGCAAAGGTATTCTTTTCGACAAAAATGGCAACAAATTGAAATTATCGAAGTATAAAGGGTATGCATTCGGTATTTGCACTTATATTTTAAGTGTAAATACTTAAATAAAAATAATATATATAGTATATAATATAAATTATGAAATGTTATATATTAGCGGGAATTTATGCATTTTAAGAGGCTCAAATCCCTTATTACGATCGTGTTAAAAACCGAATGCATAAATAGAATCAAAATCTGGAATTATGAAAAAGCTTAACTTCTCTGGCATTTTTATCATTTTTTTATTGCTTCTGTTTTCTTCAGTTACAATGACTGTCAACTCTCAGGAGATTAATCCATATTTATCTTTTGAGAACGGAATTCAAGAGCCTACTGACATCCTGAATACCCATCCTTCACGAGAAACTGTTAACGGAGGTGGAGAATTTTTCCAAATTAGTTTTTCTTTCAGAGGTGCCGCTGTAGCAAGTACCAATGTGAACGGAGTTGACTATCAGTACCTTCACATAGGTGGCTTTGCCAAAATGGGCCAGGTGGGGGCTCCTGCCCTTCCATCCCATAGTGAAGCGATTGCCGTACCTCCCGGGAAAGAGGGAAATATAGTGATTTTAAATTCCACATTCTTCGAATATGATGGATATATGATCCATCCTACACTCGAACCGGCCTGGGACACAGAAGGTGCACCCAGTCCCGAATTTTGGATTGATGAAAGCGTATACGGTAAGGATGAATTCTTTCCTAAACACATCGTTGAGATTACCAACCTGATGCAAATGAGAGGCATCCCTATTGCCATGACAGAGATCAGACCGGTACAATTCAACCCTGTGACAGGCAGGATCAGGGTATATACTATGATAGAATTCAAGTTTGAATATAAAGGCGGGAATGCTGACTTTAGCACAATCGCTGATGGCAACTCATTGCATTTCACCAACTTATTGAAGCGAAATGTAATTAATTCCGACAATATTCCCGATGGTGCTCCTAATTCTGATTCTAAAGCTGGTGAAAAAAATTATATCATCATCACACATGATGAATATTTACCTGCAGCCAATAACCTGGCCAATTGGAAACGCCAGCTCGGTTATACTGTTGAAGTAGTATCACAATCTTCATGGACTGCTGCTCAAGTGAAAACATCCATTGAGAATCTTTACGATGCATGGTCACCAAAACCTGATTACTTTGTGATCTTTGGTGACCACACAGGATCGTATGCAGTCCCGGGCGATGAGATCAATACACCTTACAGCGCACCAGATGATGGCCCCTTTGCTACTGACCTCTATTTCTCATGTATGGACGGCGCAAGTGATTACCATCCTGATATGGCCCATGGGCGAATATCCGTATCAAGTCTGGCAGAAGCTCAAATTGTCGTTAATAAGATCATCAATTATGAAAAAAATCCTCCCACAACCCAATCATTTTATGATAACATCCTGAATTGTGCTCAATATCAGGATGATGATGATAATAACAGTTATGCCGACAGGAGATTTTGCCATACAAGTGAAAATATAAGGGATTATCTTCAGGATAACATGGGATACAGCTCCGCAAGGGTTTATGAAAAATCCGGCACAAACACTTTAAGCCAATTAAGATATAATAATGGATATTATTCAAACGGCCAGCTTTTACCATCAGATCTTCGTAGTACCTCTTTTAACTGGGCAGGTGATGAAGACGATATAACCGCAGAAATCAATTCAGGAAAATTCCTTGTCTTTCACAGGGATCATGGTTATACAGGTGGAATAGGATGGGCACATCCTTTCTTCCTTGGCCAAAATTCATACGGATATCCGGATAATATTGCAGGGCTCAGCAATGGGAACTTACAACCGGTTTTATTCAGTATGAACTGCCATACCGGTGAATACCAACTTGACAATTGCTTTGCAGAAGAATTTCTCAGATTAGAGAACAAAGGTGCTGTTGGCATATTTGGTGCTGCATTTTTTAGTTTGAGCGGATACAATGATGCTCTTTCCATAGGAATGATAGATGCAATCTGGCCCGATCCCGGGTTTTATGGTGTATATGGAAGCGGTGGATCAGGATCAAGCTACACAATTGGTGTAGGAAACGAGATTTATACCGTGGGAGATGTCTTGAATCAGGGTTTATATGCAATGGAAGTTAACTGGGGAGGATCCTCCACTTATGATAAATATGAATACGAGCTATTTCATTTATTTGGCGACCCGGCCATGAAGATCTGGACAGAGAATCCAAATCCAAATGCCATTACAGCTACGCATTCATCCACCATAACATGTATGGGTACATCCTTTGCCGTTTCAGGGTCAACAGCAGGCGCCACAGCCACATTGGTTTATAATGATGAACTGATGGGAGAAGTGGTACTTGATGGTTCAGGTGCGGGCAATATCAGCTATGCAATCACAGTTCCAGGTTCAACCGTTGTCCTTACGGTCTCCAAATCGAACTGCAAACCCTATGAAGCAAGCCTGACCATAACCGGAGCATGCGACTTTCCTCCTGCACTGGATACGGATCCCGCTACTTCAGTTTTGCAAACAACAGCAACACTTAACGGAGAAATTACCAATGACTTTGGTTATACCGTTAGCGAAAGTGGTTTTGTTTACAGCACTACTGCTGATCCAATGATCGGTGGAACAGGCGTTTCACAGGTCATTACCTCACCTACCATTACAACAGGAAGCTTTTCAGAAGGAATCTCTGGCCTGGACGTAAATACAACTTATTATTACAAAGCTTATGCGATCACCACGGGCGGTACAGGTTATGGTAACCAGGAATGGTTCACCACCGACTGTGGAGTTATGAGTACACTCCCTTATAGCCAGACCTTCTCTACAGGCTTAGAACCCAGTTGCTGGCAGAATATTGATAATCAGGGGAACGGACAAGTATGGGAGTTTAACAACCCTGGCAGCCGAACCATCACAACCACAACAGGTGCCACTGGTTTTGCCATTCTCGACAGTGATCATTATGGTAATAGCGGCAGTCAGGATGCCGATATGATTTCTCCTGAATTCAATTTTAGCAGTTATGCTTCTATAAACCTCGAATTCCAACATTATTTCAGAGAGTATTCAGGTTCCTCAGCAGAACTGTTATATAGTATTGACGGCGGAAATGCATGGATTACCATCCAATCATGGACTGCAAGCAGTGCAAACCCGGCCACATTCAGTCAGGATCTATCAACTGAAGTTGCAGGCGAATCCTCCGTTTTCTTTAAATGGAACTATACCGGAAGCTGGGGTTATTACTGGATCGTTGACGACATTGTTATTTCCGGTGTTGAAGGCGGTCCCAGTCTGAATCAGGTAACAAGCCTGGGCTCAGGTTGGAATATTTTCTCATTCTGTGTTACACCAAGCTCATGCAATATGGTGGATATCGTTCAGCCATTGATCGATAATTCTTCACTCGTAAAAGTAAGTGATGAATCCGGGGGATTTGTTCAGTTTATTACCGGTATCGGATGGATGAACACCATTGGGGACATGGCAAATACTGAAGGTTATTATATTTACCTCACCAGTAGTGGCAATATTAGTTCCGATGGAACACCTGTTTCATTTCCATTCGACATACCACTTACTACAGGATGGAACATCATGGGTTATCCTGCTAATGTATCACAAAGTGCGATGACTGTTCTTCAGCCTTTGATCGATAACAATTATCTGGTTAAAGTAATAAATGAATCAGGAGGGCTTATACAATATGTATCCGGTATTGGTTGGATAAATACAATTGTTAATTTTGAACCGGGTGAAGGTTATCACGTCAATGTGAACACCAATTGCACCCTTACGCTTACTGAGCCGTCAAAGGATTCTGAACCCCAGGCATTTCCTGAACCGCTTAAACCAACTGAATACTTTGCCGCGTCAAGCTCAAATCCATTTATGCCAATGAATTTTGTTATCCGTGACATCTATACTGATGGATTCGGAATTGAAGATGGCGATGAAATAGCCGTATTCGACGGGAACATACAGGTTGGTAGTTTAATGATCAGTGAAGATGGCAATGAGTACCATATCCTCACTGCACGTACCGACGACCCCTATACAGCTGTATTGGATGGGTTTGAAGAAGGAAATGAATTTAGCTTCAGGTATTTTGATAAGAGTGAAAATGTTATGTATACCAACATTGAGATCATCCGGGCCTATGGTGACGACAAATTCAATCCGCTCGGAACCTTTATGGGAGATCTGAAGATCAGCAGTCTTGGTGAAGATGAGCCTGGCTTGCCAACATCCAGTTACCTGGGACAAAACTTCCCGAATCCATTTCATGGTCAAACACGCATCGACTATGGTATTGCAGAGAATGCGCGGGTAATCATTTCTGTGCATGATGTTTCAGGACGTACATTGATGTTGCTTGAAAACAGCGATCAGCCTGCCGGTAAATACACCATCAATATGAATAAGGCATCACTGGAAGCAGGTGTTTATTATTACAGGCTTGAAGTATCAGGTAAAGACAGCAAATTCAGTGAAACAAGAAAAATGGTTATTTTTTAATTAAGCTATATCCTATCCTCGCTGGCCTAACTTATTTACAGCCGGGACAGGGTATTTATTGAAATAAACGAAACAAACTTTATACAAATCTAAAAACAAAACCAATGAAAAGAGTTTACTTAATCATTGCATTAATGGGTTTATTTATGCTTAGCATAAAACCTGCAATTGCTCAACATTTTGTTCCTGTTTACTCAAGTATTTATCAACCAATGAACTTTGTAGTAACAGCAGGGACATTGGACGGCAGCAACCTCGTTGCCGGTGATGAAATTGGAATATTTGACGTAGACGGAGGATCAGAAATATGTGTCGGATCTGCTGTCCTAACAGGGCCTATACTTGCAGGGACCCCATTGAACATAGTTGCAAGTACCGATGACCCTATAACCCCGGGGAAAGATGGTTTTACCGCCGGGAATTCACTCATTTATCGTTTCTGGGATAACAGCGCAGGTGTTGAAATTATTTGCATCACGCCCACATACACAGCCGGATTCGATGAAGTATTTGTATCGCTTGGTACTGCTGTGCCGGCTCTCGCCGGAATTACCAGCCCCACAGCTGATGCAGGAACCGATGGTGATGTTTGTGAAACCGGATCTTACCTATTATCTGGTGCAGCTACAAACCAGTCATCCGTACTCTGGACAACAGCCGGTGACGGTACTTTTGATGATGATGCCATTCTCGCTGCTACTTATACACCGGGAACTGCCGATATTGCTGCAGGGACTGTAACCCTTACACTGACTGCATATGCTACAGCACCCTGTACAGATGATGCAACGGATGATATCGTGTTGACTATTATCGATTCTCCAACTGCAGATGCAGGCACAGACGCCTCTATCTGTGAAACCGGAACATACCTTTTATC
>CAZASJ010000074.1:0-15692 GCA_964487735.1 uncultured Bacteroidales bacterium
CTGAGGTTATTTCAATGGCCGAATTAAAAAATCCGGTCTCCGGTCTCCGGTCTCCCAATGATTATGAATTACGTATTATGGATTATGGATTCTACAATACCCGGGACGAGGGACCCTTCGACAAGCTCAGGACAGGCTCAGCGACGAGGGAACTAGGATACCAGAATACCAGTCCCGATTCCCGGTTCCCGGGATCGAGGATCCACTTTGTTCACCGTAGCTTCAGCGAAGGTGAAGCATCCAGTATCTAGTATCCTCTTTATCACCGAACCTTCCCATACCACTGAATCCAGACTGCAGAGGCGCTGGCACCTAAGAATAAAATCCCTATTTTTGCAGCCCAATATAAATCATCATGATCCACATCGAAGAAGCATATGAACTGGTATTAGGAGCTGTTGAGCCTATGGGCATGGAAAGAGTAGATATTAAAGATTGTCTGCACCGTGTGCTGGCTGAGGACATTGTGTCTGATGTAGACATGCCTCCCTTCGATAAATCAGCCATGGATGGTTTTGCATGCAGGCAAGCCGACCTGGATATGCCGTTGACAATTATTGAGACCATCCCGGCAGGTAAGTCTCCTGTAAAAACGCTTGTGTCCGGCCAATGCTCTGAGATCATGACCGGTGCCCCCCTTCCGGAAGGTGCCGATTGTGTGGTGAAGGTGGAAGATACCTCTATTGATGCAAACGGATGCATGATTTTTAAAGGGAAAACTGGAAAATCGAATATCGCGTATAAAGCTGAAGACGTTAGCAAAGGCGATATCCTGATAGAAAAAGGAACCTTTATTGAACCTCAGCACATCGCCATACTGGCTGCGACAGGATATTCAAAACCAAGTGTTTCAATAAAGCCTGTAGTAGGGATCATTTCTACCGGGGACGAAATCGTTGAACCGGGTGAAAAGCCCGGTAGCGGAAAGATCCGAAACAGCAATTCATACCAGCTCATCGGGCAAACACAAAAATGCGGTGCAAAAGCCAACTATATCGGCATCGCCAGAGATCATAAAGAAACTACCTTTGATATCATTAGTGAGGCCTTCAAAAACAATGATGTTGTAATCCTCACAGGAGGCATTTCAATGGGTCAATTTGATTTCATCCCGGGCATATTTGAAGAGCTTGGCGTGGAAGTGCTTTTCCAAACCCTGGCTGTCCAGCCCGGCAAGCCTACCCTCTTCGGGAAACGCGGAAATAAAAGAATATTCGGCCTTCCCGGAAACCCGGTTTCAGCCTTCAACACTTTTGAAATACTGGTGAAGCCCTATTTACGGATGAGCATGGGGGCAAGCAGCGGCTGGAGCATTGTCAAACTTCCACTGGGAACATCATACTCCAGAAAAAAATCAGACCGGGATTCCTTTAGTCCCGTCAGGATAGTGGATGGAAAGATCTATCCCGAAGAGTATCATGGCTCAGCACATATCCAGGCCCTTACAAATGCCGACGGATTTATAAAAGTGCCTTTTGGCACAACTCAACTAGAAGAAGGAGCATCATTGGATGTTAGACAGATATAACAGAAAAATAAATTACCTGAGGGTATCGGTTACTGACAGATGCAATCTGCGCTGTACCTATTGCATGCCTGAGAGTGGTATCGAACTCCTGTCCCATAAGGATATTCTGAGTTTCGACGAGATCCTTGAAACGGTGAAGTGTGCCGTTGAACTGGGCATCGACAAGGTGAGGATCACCGGTGGTGAGCCGCTCGTAAGAAAAGGCATCACGGAATTGGTGGGAATGATAGCCGGTATAAAAGGGATCAAAGACCTGGGGATGACCACAAACGGCATCATGTTGCCAAAATTTGCGCATGAACTTAAAGCAGCCGGCCTGCATCGGGTGAACATCAGCCTCGACTCCATGAACCCTGAAAAATATAAGGCCGTGACCAGAATTGGAAGCCTTGATGATGCACTGAAAGGGATTGATGCAGCCATGAAAGCCGGGCTTACTCCTGTAAAAATTAATTGTGTTGTAGAAAAAGATGCCATGGAGCCGGATGCCCAAAAGGTAAAGGCTTTTGCTGACCTCAAAGGGCTTCAGATACGCTTTATCCCGCAAATGGACCTGCATGAGGGAACTTTTGGTGAAGTCATCGGAGGCTCAGGTGGGCATTGTGCATCCTGCAATCGGCTACGCCTGACTTCCAACGGAAAGATAAAGCCATGCCTGTTCAGCGATATTGAATACGATGTAAGACAATTAGGCGCAAAAGAAGCCCTGCTTATGGCCATTGAAAATAAACCTTCGTGTGGGTCAAGTAGTCAAAATGGAAGTTTTTATACCGTAGGCGGATGAAGAAGATTGTCGATTGTCGATTGTTGATTGTTGATTGTTGATTGTTATTTTCGATATTAGATATTAAATATCAAAATTTCGATGTTCCATGTTCGATATTCGATGTTTGGTATTTAGGGAGGAATAGCAATGAAATGCCTTGACAGAAATAAATAATTATGAAAAAACTATCGCATACCGACGACAAAGGAAAAGCCAGGATGGTGGATGTGGGTTCCAAGCCGGAACAGCAAAGAACTGCCATTGCAGAAGGACATATCAGGCTTTCTGCAGAGACGCTTCGGCTCATCAAAGACAATGAGATAAAAAAGGGAGATGTGCTCACTGTGGCGGAGATCGCAGGCATACAGGCAGCCAAAAAAACCAGCGAATTGATTCCCCTTTGTCATCCGCTGGCACTGACAAAGGTCATGGTGAATACCGAAATAGTTGAAGATGGCGTTCGGGTAACAGGCGAAGCCAGATGCATCGGCCAAACCGGTGTTGAAATGGAAGCCCTCACAGCCGTTCAGATAGCCCTCCTCACCATTTATGATATGTGCAAAGCTGTTGATAAAAAGATGCTGATCGGAAATATCAGGCTTCTCGAGAAAACAAAAACAATGCTTTAACGTTTCAGTAATTCAATGAAAAAACGTTTCACAATATTGCTGTTTGGCCTGCTGCTTCCGGCTATGCTGATAGCACAGGTAAACATCTCACACTTTATGCATTCGGGGCGCTATGAACTCAGCCAGGCCAATTATGCTGAGTCCATCAAGAAATTCAATATTGTCATTACCTATAAACCCGACCTTTTCGAACCTTATTTCCTTCGCGGGATTGCAAAATTATACCTGGGCGATTACCAGGGTGCCAATCAGGATCTGAGCATGGCCGTAACCATTCACCCACTCTATTCTCATGCTTACCATTACCGGGCCATCGCCAGGGCTCAGATGTACAATTATACCAATGCCCTGCATGATTTCCACAAAGCCCTGGAGATTGATCCCTTCAATCCTGAAATATACATAGATCGCGGGCTTACAAGGATCAATATGCGCAGCTACATTGCAGCCATCGAAGACCTTGACGAGGCCATGAAATACGATAAGACCATCCCCCAGGCATACCTCTACAGGGCAGTGGCAAAAAGTTACCTGCATGATAATGAAAGCGCCATTGAAGACTGCAACAAGGCATTGATGCTGGATTATTTTAATATAGATGCTTACCTGAAGAGGGGCCAGATCTATTACGAAACTGAAGCCTATGAGAGTGCCATTAAGGATTTTGAACAGATACTCGACCTGGAGCCCAATAATTCGGTGGCGATCTTTCACCGCGGGCTGGCACGCATCAGCACCGGCGATACCACTGGAGCATTGAAAGACTTCGACCGGGTACTGAAGGATAATCCATACAATGCCCTTACCTATTACAACAGAGCCTGGTTAAAAGCCGCTGCGGAAGATTATGAAGCTGCTTTGATGGACTATAATATGGTGGTTAGCATCAATCCAAACAATGTGTATGCTTATTATGGCAGAGCCTATATTTATGCCATCACTAACCGCTTTAGGGAAGCCATTAAGGATTATACAAAATGCATTGAACTCTTTCCCGACTTTGCAGGGGCATACCTTCAACGGGCCGCAGCCAGGTCAGAAATAAACGATGAATACGGTGCCAGACAGGATCATGATAAAGCCTTCAAGATCATTAATATGATGAATGATGATGATGCCTCCATGGAAGCATTGATGAAGGCATACGCCGATTCATCCTATTTCGAGAAACTGATTGCCTTTGAATCGGATTTTAACAGTGGCAACAAAACAGGTGAGCTCAACAGGGCATATGAAGGCATTGAATTGCAACCCAACTTTACGGTGCAGTTTATTAAAAAGGACAAGGACTTTGTCAAGAAAAAGCGTGAAGGATATACCGTAAAGGAAATCACCGAATATAAGATAAGCAATGACGAAGACCTCACCTTTGCTATTATGAATGGCCATATTGAGGAAGGTGCCGAAGCTTTGAATTTACACCTGAAAATCGCCGACAGCCTGCTGCGGGAAAACTCATCCAATTACATCGGACATTTCCTGAGAGGGGTAGTGAATGGAATGGCTGATAATTATTCCAACTCGTTGGATGCTTACGACAACGCCATCACCTTGTATCCGAAATTTGTATTTGCCTATTTCAACAGGGCCAACACACGGTATAAGCTGGAGGAGTTCTTATTCAGTGAAAGAGTGTATACCGATAATGTTACCATTACCTGGGATAAGATCCCTCCTCCCGATGAGAGTATTCAGATAAAAGAACCTGATTTTATTTCCGTCCTTCAGGATTATGACCGAGTGATCGAATTGGAGCCCAATTTGCCGTTTGCTTACTTTAACAGGGGAAACATACGCAACCGTATGAAAGACTATAACAGTGCCATCATTGACTATTCTCAGGCCATACATCTGGATCCCGAACTTGCAGAAGCCTGGTTTAACAGGGGTCTAACCTATATCTATCTTGACCAGATAGACAATGGTTGCGGCGATCTCAGCAAAGCAGGAGAGCTTGGCATTAAAAGCGCCTACGGTGTCATCAAACGTTTCTGCTATAAATAGCAGAAAGAAGCATTCTTAATAATAGTACTGATCGTTCATAAACTCACCCAGCGCCAATCCACCGGCAAGGAAAACAATGATCATAATACCCATCATAACAATGCTAATAAGCGTCATGATACCCATAATGGTAAAATACAGTTTCAGTTTGCTCATTGAGGTAAGAAAACTGAACTTATCTCCATTGAAATAGGCCTGTTCAGTGTTGGAACCTGCCTGGTATAGCACAACACCCATCCAGATCGGGAGCCAGGCGATGATAATACCGATAATTGTAAGGGCATACAATATGCCTGCTATGATCATCAATACGCCAATAAGCTTCATCCAACCCCGGGCCTGATAAATCGGCACACTGAGTTCTTTTATTAAATTTGCCTGTTCATTATTCGCTTGTTCCATGATATTGAGTTTTAATTAAATTTGTTTTTGAGTTTAAACATATATTTGTCTTCTAACAAATATAGGAACCGGGACTATATATACAAAATAAAAATATGAGTTTAGCAGCAAAAAATATCAACATACTTTCCGTAAATATTTCAGAAGCCAAAGGAACCGTTAAGACCGCAGTCAGTGAAATACACTTAAATGAAGCAGGAATTGAAGGTGATGCACACTCAGGAAAATGGCACCGACAGATAAGTTTGCTGGCAATAGAAAGCGTTGATAAGTTTACAGCCCTGGCGGGACGTGAGATTAAATTCGGAGAATTTGCCGAGAACATTACAACCGAGGGAATGCTCCTTTATGAAGCTTCTCCACTAGACAGGTTTTTCTGCCAGGAGGTGGTGCTTGAGGTTACCCAGATAGGCAAAAAATGCCATGGCGACAACTGTGCTATTTACAGGGAAGTAGGAAACTGCGTAATGCCTAAAGAAGGAATATTTTGCAGGGTTCTCGGCAATGGTGACCTTCAGGCCGGAGATGTTCTTGAATACGTACCAAAAGTATACAGTGCCCTGGTAATCACCCTCAGCGACCGTGCCTATGCCGGAGAATATGAAGATCGCAGCGGACCCAGGTTAAGCACACTCCTCAGCGATTTTTTTGATGAACAGAAGTGGCTTCACGACATTGAGAATGTGCTCATCCCTGATGATGAACAGGCACTTTCAGCTTTGCTGCTAGATGCTGTGGAACAGGGAGTGGATTTCATTTTCACTACAGGTGGTACAGGCATCGGACCCAGGGATATCAGTCCGGAAGTTGTGAAAAGCGTAATACAGAAAGAGATCCCAGGTATCATGGAAATGATCAGGATGAAGTACGGAACTGAAAAACCAAATGCCTTACTCAGCAGAGCGGTTGCCGGCGTAGCCGATAAGTCAATGCTTTTTGCCCTGCCGGGAAGTGTCAAGGCAGTGAATGAATATATGGAAGAAATAAGCAAATCCCTGAAACATATGGTGTATATGCTCCATGGGCTGGATGCGCATTAGGAATACGTTGAACTTATTTTTCAGTGTTATTGGTACCAGATACCGGGAAAGTTAAATTGTTGAATTGCTAAATTGTTAAATTGATAAATTGTTAAATTGCTAAATTGTTAAATTGCTAAATTGTTAAACGAATCCAGTATCCACTTTGTTCACCGAAGCTTCAGCGAAGGTGAAGCATCCAGTATCTAGAAACAAGCAACCAGCAACCAACACATGACAAGAGAAAAAGCCATAGAACTACTTGAAAAGTACATTAAAAACGAACGCATGCGGAATCACTGCTACGCCTCGGAAGCGGTGCTGAGGGCCCTGGCAGTAAGATTGGGACGCGATGCCGATCAATGGGGAATTGCGGCTTTGCTGCACGATGTGGATGTTGAGATCACGGATGCCGATCCCAAAAGACATGCCATTGAAGCGATTCCCATTCTCCAGGAAGCAGGGATGGATGCTGAGAGCATAGAAGCAATAAAACTTCATAATGAAGAAGCCAGCGGATTGCCCAGGACCAAGGAGTTTCATCATGCACTGGCAGCCGGCGAAACCATTACAGGACTGATCGTAGCCACAACACTTGTCTATCCCGACAAGAAAATTGCCAGCGTAAAGCCTACGTCAGTCGTAAAAAGGATGAAACAAAAAGCATTCGCTGCTTCCGTAAACCGCGATACCATTCGCGAATGTGAAAAAATAGGAATTCCATTGCCAGAGTTTGCCGAATTAGCCATCAATGCTATGAGAGAGATAAGTGATGAAATCGGGCTCTAATAATTTGATCCATTAGCATGAATAAATTATCCAACATCCCAATGATTATGGATTATCCTCTTTCGTTAAAACTACAGAGGAGGCGCTGAAACATGGATTATGAATTCAAAAACCAGAAACCAGTGACCAGAATACCAGCGACCAGTCCCGATTCCCGGTCCCCGGGATCGAGGATCCTCGAAAAACAATGAATTTAAAGAATTCTGGTTTTTCGGGATATCCAGTATCCAGTATCCAGTAACCAGTAACCATCATCCATGCAAAACTTCATCAGAAACCAGTACAACGCCATCTCAAAGATCTACGACATCCTGTCGAAAGATGATGACGGCATTTTATATTTTCGTTTGTTCTTGGAGAAGCTATTAAAAGAACTTCCGGCAAATACCAGTATCCTGGATAGTTGTTGTGGGACAGGAGATCACGCCATCTGGCTTGCAAATCAGGCTTATACTGTTTCTGCTTCTGATATCAGCGACGGCATGATCGGTGTAGCAAGCAATAAAGCAAAGGATGAGCATGCCGATATCAATTTTTTCAGAAGTAGCTGGGAAGAACTGCCTGAGAAGACAACTAAAACCTTTGATATGGTTCTTTGCCCCGGAAATTCATTTTCACATGTTCAGGACTTCGAAATGCTGTATCGTTCCTTGAAAGCCATACGAAAAGTATTAAGACCCGGAGGGATTCTTTTCTTTGACCTGAGAAACTGGGAAAAGACCTATGAAGAAAACAGTTTACCCCCACAGGAGTTTCAGGTTGAAGGGATTGATTATAATTTTGATGTAAAATATTCATGGAAGCTGAACGCCTGGAATACAGCAAGTCAGATGATCGTTGATCTCAGGAAAACGGAAGATAAAAACTATGAGCGATTTGTATTTGATTTCTTTCCCATTGGCTATTATCAGATACACGATGCCCTATTGAAAACAGGATTTAAAAACATCGTCAAAGAAGACTTCCCTGATGATGATTATTATTGTGTGACAGCAAAATAGTTTCCTGTGAGTCCTTTTTGAGCCTTCATTTAATGAACCCCAGAGCACAAAGTCATTTATTAACATTGCATTGGTAATAATAAATTTACCAATCTCTTGAAAAAGCAAGCATACATTCGCTACTTT
Source organism: uncultured Bacteroidales bacterium (assembly GCA_964487735.1). GTDB lineage: Bacteria > Bacteroidota > Bacteroidia > Bacteroidales > B18-G4 > B18-G4. The sequence goes on from CAZASJ010000074.1 coordinate 8,265, forward strand.
TGTAATGCATGTTAAAAGACATCCTCCACCGGCTCAATAATAAATATTTTATCACCATCCTGATCTTTGGTGTGTGGATGCTCTTTTTCGACAACAATAACTTCATTTCACAAACAAGGCTGAACCGCAGCCTGCACGAACTGGAAATGGAAAAGGAATACTATATTTCTGAGATCGAAAAAGACAAACAAGCCACAATGCTTCTCATTACCGACACCCTTACCCTTGAAAAGTTCGGTCGTGAGCAATACCTCATGAAACGCGACCATGAAGACATCTACCTGATTGTCGACGAGGAAGATTAAGCTTTTTCTTGACAAATATCTAGGTTTTTGTATATTTACCCTTTGGAACAATTATAGGGTTGAACATATAATTATTATACCTCACCCCTTAACCACTGCCCCTGTTCCTCTTTTACTAAAAGATGGGATCCGGCGGAAGTTGTGAAAAATCAAATGAATAATGACAAATAAAAGAACGTACCCCGAATCAGTACAGAACTGTGTGAGGCGTTGCAGGCGTGTTGCCCGGACTGCCCTGGTGGTTGTCACCTTATTCTGGATTATTTTTGGGATTGTTACAGGATCTCAGGCGGAAGGTGGATATGCCAGCTACTTTAAAAATTTACAGAACATCCTTCCCTGGCTGGGAATAATCATTTTGTGGTTTATCTCATGGCGATGGGAAATACTTGGTGGTTTTATGATCATTGCTTTCAGCATATTCATGGCTTTCTACATGAATGTATTTGAAAGCAGTTCCAATGAAGGCATCATGATCATTACCCCCCTGGCCATGACTGGATTTATGTTCGTATTTATTGGCTTCAGAATATGGGCTGCAAGGCAATCCGAATCGGCAAAGCAGGCTTAAACCCCATAGTTGACATCATCCCTGAGGAAATTACCTATCTCTTTGAAAAGGTCATCAAAACTCTTATCAACCAGCCTTGAAATATTTTCATCCCTGCTTATTGGGAATGGTGACTCATGCGTATAATGATATGGGAAATCGATTCGGTTTACCCAGACTGCAGAACTGTGGAAGTTCTCCATGATCTTTTCTTCAGGAAATACACAATCATCCTTGAGGGCATAAACCAGCAAACGATTATTAAACTCAGAAAAGACATTTTCACGCATTGCACTGAAATAGTCAGGAGATAGCATGGCCATAAAAGCCCTGGCAATATTTTTAACATCCATTGCCTTAACATAGGATTTCAGGGTCTTTCTCCTCCAGGTATCCTGGCTAAGATAATATGCACGCAATTGATCAAATGCCTGCTTGTCGATGATATATCGTGAGATGCCGTTTATATGACTAAAGACAGTCCCCCCGGCAAAAAGGACAAATTTTGACTTATTAAAAATGCCTCCGGGATTGGCAATCATCAGCACCTGTGCTAAAAAAGCTCCGATAGAATACCCAAAGAAGTGGATCTCAGTATCTTCTTTGAATACTGGGTGTTTACCGGAGCTGATGTGATTTACCAAATTAAGGAGATCCATAATGCTTTGATAACCTGATAGCGCAAAACGCTCAGGCATATTGTCGAGGCGTTCACTGATGGCAGCGTTCGCAAAAGATGAACAATCCTGGCCTTCATACTTACCTTCCCTGAAGCGGCTTAAACCAGACATGCTTCTCGGATCAATCCAGGAAGCGGGCGTACGATTCATATGAAAACTGATGGGAAACAGAACAACGGCATGCCCTGTACGCAACACCAGTTCCCTGGCCCAAGGCAGATATTTATCCCAACTCTTTTCATTCAATCCATGCAAAAGAATAATGACCCTATTGGTTTGCTTGTATCCCTGCGGAAGAAATACAGGATAACGAAAATCAATGTTTTCCATGATCTCTCTATCGGCAAAACCACTCAGATAATCTTTTTCAATTACAGGAATGCTTGATGAATCGGGCAAATGCTTTGAATAATTCGAACTGAATGAGAACGTCCGATAATCAACACCACTTCCTTTTATGCGCTGATTGTCTTTATCGAGAGAAAATGCACTCCCCAACAGATGATGAATGTTCGTATAGCCCATTGTACGTTCGTAGTATTTTAATACAAAATTCAACATTCATGAAGCATGAAGCAAAAAATAGGTATGCAGGACAAATCCTGGTGACGAATGAGCCTATAGAGGGGCCAATTAATAAATACAGGGATAAACTTTTCATTTAGGCCATTTTGTGAGATCATATATACACATCATTTTTACTACCTTTGTAAGGCCATCAGAAAAAACAGGCTGGCAGTTATGCAATTTTACGAGAAAGCAGTTCCAAAATACCTGAATCATCCTGGGAATATAATACGACTTGTATTGTTCACAGCTATTTTTGCGCTTGTGTTCATTAATGTTTATGCTCCTTTCGGTGCAGACTCCTATCTTAAGCTTAGTGGTATCTGGCTATTTCTATATTCAAGTTTTGTGATTCTGACAGGTATGCTTGTTGTGGTCATTAGCAGGGTGATCATGTATCTCTACAACCGTAGCCATCTATTAAACTACTGGCGTTACATCCTCTGGATTATTGCTGAAATTTTGGTCATGGCATTTGTATACAGTATTTACGTTAAATTTATTCTTGCTGATGATCGTGACTTTATGATTATTTCCAGTGCCAGTATTAAAAATACATCTCTTATAATCTTGCTCCCATATACTTTTTTATGGCTTTTTTTCGCCTGGAGGGATAAAGAAACCCGATTGCAGGAGCTTCAGACTGAAAGCACGAAAGGGCCTTCAAAAGATACCATGATCCCCTTCAGGGATGAGAGAGGAACACTCCGGCTTTCTGTTCATCTTTCAGACCTTATTTACCTTGAGGCTGCAGATAATTACGTAAGCATTCATTATATGGACAGAAGCAAGCAGCAAAAGTTCATGGTTAGAAACTCAATGAAAGCTTTCGAAGAACAATTCAAAAATACCAGTATTATCCGTTGCCACAGATCCTATATGGCCAACCTGGAAAGGGTCAGGATCATACGCAAAGAGAAAGACGGGCTGCACCTTGAACTGGGAGATGAACCCGCTGTTTCATTGCTTGTTTCCAAAACGTATATCCCCGGTGTGATGGAGGCTTTTACAAAGATTTCACCCCTCGACAATTAAAACCCATTCCATATGCATTCCTTTCTGAAATCTTCAGGCGTGTTTATCCTGCTCATTATCATTTCAGGCCTGGTTGCCTCAGCCCAGGGTAAACTTAAGCCCGGATTCGATCCTGAAGAATACGCAATTCTTCTTAATATCAATCCGGATCCGGCCAAGATCAAGCACAATGTACCAGGCATCAGCAGCTACAGTCATGTGTACCGGTCTGAGCCATCAGAGTTAGATAATTATTGGGATTTGTACATCAGTAAAGGCAGACCTGCTATTATAGAAATCCACGGAACAACCGCTAAAACTAAATCCTGGCTTGAGAATTTCTATTCCGCCATGGTCCCTGCGGAGGGATCCATCGTGATAAGGAAAAATGAAAAGTTTAATTATAAACTTGCTGAACACCCTGATGCGACTGTTCATACCGGATGGTTGATAGGCCTGGCCAGTATGTCGTCTGGCATTGTTGAGAAAATCAACGAATTCTATAAGAAAGGGGAGAAAGAATTTATACTGATGGGACACAGCCAGGGCGGCGCCATCACTTTTATGCTCAATTCATACCTTTATTACGATATTCATAATGAAATTCCTGACGATATTGTATTTAAAACATACAACAGCGCCGCTCCCAAACCGGGAAACCTATACTATTCATATGATTATTCCTATATCAACAGAGGGGGATGGGCATTCAGGGTTGTGAACACCCTCGATTGGGTCCCGGAAACACCCATATCTGTTCAAACGATGGAAGATTTCAACGAAATAAATCCTTTTACCAACTTTGATACCTTTACCAGTACTATGGGCTGGGTGCAAAGAGCTATTATGAAGTCTGTATTCAATAAAACGGACAGGTCGTTGAGAAAAGCACAGAAAAGATTGTTAAAATACCTTGGATTCAAGGTATATGGGTTTTTAGAGGATTATATGCCCGACATGGTGGAACCTGAATACGTACAGAGCATGAACTACGCGCCTGCAGGTGATGCCATTATACTCCCTCCTACAGAAAGGTATTATTCTGAATTCGTTGCAAACACAAAACAGAATGTTTTCCTGCACCATTACGGCCCGGCCTATTACTTCTTGCTGAAAGAGCATTATCTCAGATGATTCTGGTTACTGGATGCTTCACCTTCGCTTTTCATCATCCGAAGCCACGACGAAGGATGAAAAGCTTCGGTGAACAAAGTGGATGCTGGATTCGGCTAACAATTTAACAATTTAGCAATTTGACAATTTAACTTTCCCGTTATCCGGTACCTGGTATCCGGGACCAATAACACTGAAACACTGTCCACCTTCGCTTTTCATCATCCGAAGCCACAGGGAAGGATGAAAAGCTACGGTGGATACAAAAACACTGAAACACTGAAACACCGCGCACACCGAAGCCCAGGCGAAGGTGTGCTGAAACCACCGAGTTCTCGGGGCAAGCACTGAGCCTGAATTAAACCAATTCCAACAATTTCAATCCAACTGACACATATCAGGTATTGCAGCGTACTTTGAACGAATTTATTATCTAAATTTGCAGGACTTCAAAATTTCCGGCTCTAATTGCCGTTAATTTGATAATCTAACACATTGATTTTGGAAAGATACTACCATATACTTAACATTGCCATCGACGCAGTGCTGGCAAATAAGTTCCGTTCCATCCTTACAGCTCTGGGTATCATCTTTGGCGTAGCAGCCGTTATTGCCATGATGGCCATTGGAAACGGAGCCAGGCAGGAAATCCTCGACCAGATCAAACTGGTGGGGGTAAATAACATTATGATCACCCCAATCCTGGATAATTCAGCTGCCGACGGCGACGACAGTGATGACGGAAAAACCCTTAAAGGGAAATATTCTCCCGGACTTACCATGAAGGATGCACAAAGCATTCAGGAAGTTATTCCTACTGTTGAGCGTGTGAGCCCGGAAGTAACCTATGAAACATATATCATCAAAGATGGTATCCGGAAAAAGGCTACCCTTAAAGGCGTAACCCCTGATTTTTTTGATGTATACAGCCTGCCTCTTCAGGAAGGTGAAATGTTTAACAATATGCAGCTTGAGAACGGCAGTCCGGTCTGCATCATCGGACCTACTATCAAATCAAAGTTTTTCCCTGCTGAGAATCCACTTGGTAAATACATCAAATGCGGCAATATCTGGCTAAAAGTTGTAGGAATCCTTGAAAGCATGAAAATGGCTGCAGGTACCTCTGAAGACTTAGGCATCAGCGATTACAACAATAATATTTATGCCCCCCTGCAAACCGTTTTGCTGCGTTATAAAGACCGTTCTGTTATCGACAGAAGAGATATAGGCAGTGGTGGCGGAGAAGTTGTAATGATGGGGCATGGAGCCATTATTTCATCTTCTTTTAGTGGCAGTACAGCAACAGATGAAACCAATAAGAACCAACTCGACCGTATTGTCGTTCAGGTTAATGACAGTGAAAACCTGAATGTTACAACCACCCTTCTCGAGCGTATGATACTTCGCCGGCATTCTGAAATCATTGATTTTGAGATCACTGTTCCGGAACTTCTCCTGAAACAGGAACAAAGAACGAAAGACATTTTTAATATCGTATTGGGAGTGATTGCCAGCATTTCCCTTATTGTTGGGGGAATCGGCATTATGAACATTATGCTCGCATCAGTAATGGAACGCATCAGGGAAATAGGAGTGCGAAGAGCAACAGGTGCCACACAACGCGATATCATTGCCCAATTCCTGACCGAAGCCACTTTAATCAGTGTATCGGGGGGCTTTCTGGGTATTGTGCTCGGCGTTGCCTTTGCCAAGATCATCAATGAGTTCACCGGTATTCTCACCATTATATCTCTTTTGTCGATCGTAGTATCCTTCGGCGTATCAGCCGCCATTGGCATATTATTTGGATATATGCCTGCTCGAAAAGCTGCGAATCAAAATCCTGTTGAATCACTACGTCATGAATAAGAAATCTATTAAGGAAAAAATAATGACCCTCAAATCATTCTTTATATTATCCCTGTTTGCAGGGTTTGCAATGATGCCCGGAGCACAGGCCCAGGATGCCAATATCAATTACCTGACCCTGGAGGATGTCATTTACCTGGCACATCAGCAGTCGCCTGATGCACTAATTGCCAAACATTCGTTTAAAGCAAGTTATTGGCAATTTAAAACCTTCAAGGCAGACTACTTACCAGGTGTAGTACTGAATGGTACAACACCTTCTTATGACCGGTCCATCGGCCAGGTACAACAGCCTGATGGAAGCTATGAATTCAAGCCCATTGATCAGGCCAGTGCAGACCTTGAACTTTCATTATACCAGGAAATAGGACCAACCGGGGGAAGGATATCACTGAACAGCGGACTGCTATGGTATGATAACCTTACCGGAAATGGTGTGAACCAACCTTTCAGGGCAAATATCGTGAATGTTGAATATGTTCAACCAATTTTCAGGTATAACGATTTTAAATGGGCACGCGACATTGAGCCCATGAAGTATGAAATGGCCAAGCGGAAGTATCTTGAAGATGTAGAACAGGTATCTATTGTTGCTACAAATTATTTCTTCAACATGATGCAGGCACAGATCGACATGCAGATCTCTGTCAAGAACATGAGCAATTACGATACTCTTTATCATATTGCCAAAGGACGTTACCAACTGGGGAAGATCGCTGAAAATGAACTCCTTCAACTAGAACTCAACTTTTTAAAAGCAGAAGCCGAAGTTCAACAGGCAGAACTTGAATTTGAAAACAGCCTTTTCCGCTTAAAATCATATTTACGCATCAAAGATGACGTGGAAATCATGCTCATCCCTCCCGTTGTTGATGATTTTTTTACGATCACTGCAGAAAAAGCGCTTGCCGAGGCAAGGTATAATACTTCCACTGCCATGGACTTTGAAAAAAGAAGGATGGAAGCCCAGAGCCAGGTAAACATGGCTAAGATGACCGGCCGTTTTGATGCTGACCTACGGGCCAATTTCGGACTTACCCAACAAGGAGCCAGCATCCCTGGCGCTTATACACAACCTGATGACCAACGACAGGCCAGTCTGAGTTTCATATTACCAATCCTCGACTGGGGATCTGCTAAAGGCAGGATTAAGCTCGCCGAATCACAGGAAGAGCTGGTTTTTACTTCAGTCGAACAAGAAGTCATCGATTTTGAACATAACATCTTTCTGGAAGTTGTACAGTTCAATATGCAGGAAAACCAGCTCAGAATCGCAGCCAAGGCTGACACTGTAGCACAAAAGAGATATGATATCACCTCCAAAAGGTAC
>CAZASJ010000075.1:0-15663 GCA_964487735.1 uncultured Bacteroidales bacterium
ACCCCGAGAACTCGGGGGAGAAATCCCCCTCGAATGAAGTACAAGCCCTTAGTTATAAATCCTTGTTATTAACCATCAATACCAGGCTATTAAGAGGGTTGTCATTATTTTAACCTGACACCAATAATTCTGACTACTGACTACTGAATTCTGACTTCTTGTCTGCAAAATTTCCCCCGGATAGTAGTGAAATCTGAAGTTTGAAGTTTGAAATATGATATTTGCTAGAACATACTCTCTGTTCAGGCAGCGCTTACCCCATATTCACTTTCGAATACTATTTTTAGTATATTTGATTCAAACCAACCGGATAAAATTATGAAACAGCTATTTCTTATTGCATTTTTTACTGTTTTTGCCGTAAATCTTTCCCATTCCCAGGAATTGCTTTGGGCAGTCAATACAGACACCCTTGGATACCAATGGGCGGAAGCAATATTAATCGGTGAAGGCAACCAGGCTTATGTTGGTGGTACCGGACTAGAGGAAATGTATTTGCTCCATTATGACAATCATGGCAATATTGAGTTCGCCAAGGCTGAAATGGGTAGCGGGAATTTCGAAGCCATGACTTTAGGAGATAACGGATACATATACGAGGTTGGCGACAGAAACAATGGGCAAAATAAAGATGCCATATTGCATGTTTTTGAAGCAGACGGGACTCCGGTATTCACACAAAGCTATGATCCATATGGCAGGAATGATGTATTCTTAGATGTTTATGTTGATCAGAATAACAATATTTATGTTTGTGGAAGCAGTTATAAAACCAGCACTGACCAAGTAGCTCTTTTGGCCAAGTATAGTCCAGGCGGCACCCCCATTTGGTTCCAGGAGTATGAAGTAGCCAACCATCAATGCCGATTCAAAAGCATTCATGTTACTGAAACAGGAGAAGTTTATGGAAGCGGATCTAAAAATTATTCTTCTCCCGGGTCAATGGAATTTCTGCTGGTCAAGTATGATGAAAATGGCAATTTCATCTCTGATCATACAGGAACGCTTAGCGGTTATAGTGAATGCCACCCGGCTTTTAGCTTAATGGATAATGAAAAAAACATATATATGGGTGGCTATGTAACAAATTGGAGTTCCCCGCATGCCGGATTTCTCTTAAAAATATCAAATGGTGTCGTGGTATGGTCACAAATCATCCCAAATGGCGGAATTTCTAACGAACTGGATGGCGGAGCATTTGGACCGGAAGGGAATATCATTTGCTACGGAATCATTTATGACGACAATGACTATGATGGATATTATGCTCAATTCTCTCAGGGAGGAGGTTTGCTCCATGAAAACACCTATTCCGGACCCAGTAATTTGAATGATGGAATATCTAATATCTGTATAAAAGATGAGTATATTTATTTATGCGGTGGAACCAGTGGACAGGGTACCGGTTTTGATATGTTCGCACTTAAGTTAAACAGTGATTTTGAACAAATGTGGGAACTTGTTTACAATAGCTTTACAAATGATACTGAGTATGCTAATGCTATTGCTGTTGACCTTGATAATCATGTGCTTTTGGCCGGAGTAACCGCAACACAAATATCATATTTGGGTGCTTTGGCAAAGTTTGCCAATCCCTTGGGTATTGATGATCTGGAAGGCACTGAGATACATCCGATTGAAGTATTTCCCAACCCTGCTGAATCTACCATTAATTTCCATCTGGACACTAAAAGCAAGGGTGCAAGATATATTATTTGCAATAGCAGCGGTCAAATTGTACAGAGCGGATATATAATTGATTCACCTGAACAGCATATTAGTCTTAGCTCTTTTCATAGCGGCACCTATTTTCTTCAAATACTCGATGGCAACAAGCAATACAATGCTAAATTTGTGAAAAAATAATCCTTTAATTGCATGCCAAGGCCTTATTCCGTATTTATACTCTTGTTTCTCGTTCTTGCAACCGCATTTAATACAGCAGCGCAGGATGATAACTATGAGTGGTGGAATAAGAAACACAAGTGGGATGGGGTCAGTAACTGGAGCAGCTACATGACCTACTCTCCAGCCTATTTTGGCCCGAATGCCCTTCCCGTTCCGGAGATCAGGAATGCCCTGATAGAGAAAAAAGTCAATCTTGAAACAAGGGCCGATCTGCATTTCAGCAAGGGCGACAATACGCAAAACCTTTTTATTAAACTTTTTTATCCTTTCTGGGATGGCCGGATCGCAGTATCCGTTTATGGGGTTCCAATAGAACATTTTAAAATGGACACTATTACCAGGGATGAACGTGCCGGCAGGGATTACGATGCCAAAGGAATTGCCGCAGGCGACCTGTATTTTGGTACATTCATTCAGCTTCTGCGCGGACATAAGCGCTGGCCCGACATCCTCCTGGGGGTTACATTGCGTACTGCCAGCGGAGGAGGATTGGGAAACGCCAGGTATACCGATGCACCCGGATACTATTTTGATCTATCTGCCGGGAAAACCTTTTTTGAAGATCGAAAAGTATCCTTACGTCCATATGTTATGCTGGGATTTTATGTATGGCAAACAAACGTCGAAATATGGGCCCAGAATGATGCATTCCTTTATGGTGTGGGTGTTTCACTATTGAATAAGAAGATGGAATTCAGCGCCAAATATGGCGGTTATAAGGGATATATTGGGAATGGTGACGCACCAATGGTGCTTCGTGCAAATGCCATCTTCAAGCTCCCTAAAACCCATTTCAAACTTAGCTTTCAGCAGGGTTTGCAGGATTATGAATATTCGACGCTGAGTTTGGGGACTGTCTTCTTTTTTAAGTAGAATCGTTGATTTGTTTAGTCGATATACTTTTTCCAACTAACCGAATCAGCAACTTATCAAATAATCTTACTTCCTAATTACCAAAAGTGTTAGTCTTGCCATGAAGAATAATATCACCAAAAAGAAGATGATGGCTGCCCCTGAAGGGATGTCGAAAAGATAGGAAAGGATCAAACCCGAAACGGTTCCCAAAAGGGCGATCAGTACCGAAAAGACCATGATGTTAAAGAAGCGTTTCACAAACATATTGGCAATGGTCTGAGGAATGGTCAGCAATGAGATGACAAGAATAATACCTACGACCCGTATATTGAACACGATGGTAAGCGCCACCAGCCCGATCATGATGTATTTGATCATATCTACAGGGAGCCTTTTTGCGCGTGCATATTCCTCGTCAAATGCAATGTAGAGGATGTTTTTAAACTGAAGGATGAAAAAGGCTACTATCACAAAGCAAAGCAGCAGCAACATCAACAGGTCGCTAACTCCTACCGTTAAGATGTTTCCAAAGAGGTAGGACATCAGGTTGGGGGCATAGCCCGGAGTCATGTAAACAAATATGATCCCGATGGCCATTCCCAGGGCCCATAAGATCGCAATAGCCGAATCTTCCCTGATCTCAGTGCGCCTGGAAGTGTACTCAATCCCAAAGGCCGATAATACAGCAAATACAGCAGCACCCAGTATGGGATTGATTCCAAAGAAATAGCCCATGCCTATCCCGCCAAAAGACGCATGTGTAATCCCTCCACTAATAAAAACAATACGCTTGGAGACAATGTAGGTTCCGACAATACCACAGCTAATTGCTGCCAATACTGCTGCCAGCAAGGCATTTATAAAGAAATCGTATGTTAGTAGTTCCATCATCAGTGATCATGATCATGTTTCCCCAGCACAGTATGCGGTACATCACCATGGGTAATGATCTGAACCGGGCAGTTATAAGATGCAAGTTGTTTATCGGAAATGATATTTGAAGGATGATAATGCAGGTTCCTGTTAACGCAGGCAATGCTTTTAATATATGAAGTAATGGTTCCCACGTCGTGGGATACCAATACAATGGCCATATTTTTATTCAATTCTTTAAGTTCCTCATACAATTCTTTCTCAAAAAGATTGTCAACATAAGTATCAGGTTCATCCAGTATGAGCAGTTCGGGTTCAGCAATCAAGGAGCGACAAAGAAAGACCCTTTGCATTTCACCGCCCGACAGATTTCCGATCGGCTTATGTTTAAGCCGTGAGATCCCGAGTTTTTCCATCCAGGAATCTGCTTTGGCTTTTTCCTCTTTCGTATGCCTTGAAACAAGGCCTCGTTTTGGTGGAAGCCCCGAAAGGATCACATCATGGACACTGATGGGGAATTTCTTATCAAATGCATGCACCTGTGGGAGATAACCGATCCTGGATTCACCTGTATTATGAGGAATATTGTAGATTACCTTGCCCCTTACAGGTTTAATAAGCCCCAGAATAAGTTTTACGAGGGTGGTTTTGCCACCTCCATTTGGACCGATTACCCCAATGAAATCATTTCCAGTGATTTCAAAATTCACATTTTGCAATACTTCAACGCCATCAAGGCTAACAGTCGCATTTTTAATGGAAACCAGAGTATTCATCATTAAAACGAATTATTCAGGGCTGTACTAATTTTTTTTATCTCAGCTGCCCAGGAGGCTGATAATGGATTGATCTGAATCACCTTCCCTCCTATTTCCCTGGCGATGATCTCGGCATTCCGTTTATCAAATTCCTCTTGTACAAAGATAACTTTTATCCCTTCAGAGCGTGCAAGGTCAATCACATCTTTCATATGCATTGCAGAAGGTTCTTTGCCTTCATCCTCAATGGAGCTTTGAATCAGACCGTAGTCGTCTGCCAGGTATCCCAACGAAGGGTGAAAGATTAAAAAAGTCTTGCCTTTATGAGCTTCCAGCATTCTTTTTGTTCCGGACGCCGTATTTTTGATTTCCTGCATTAACTGAGCGTAATTCTGCCGAAGGAAATCTTTTTGATCCGGAAAGATCAACTGCATTTCAAAAAAGATGGTCCTTGCCATTTCTTCCATTCGTGCCGGCGACATCCATGTATGTGGATCAACACCGCTGTGCTGATGGTCGCCATGCATGAAGTCCATACTACGGAGTTTCAAACCCTCTGAGAGGTCAACGATCTTCATATCCTGATAGATCTCTGTTATTTTAGGCATCCATGCTCGTTCAAATCCAATGTGGCCTATCCTGAAATAGACGGCCGCTTCGCTCAGCATCTGCATTTGCGAAGGTGTAGCCTCCCAGGTAGCAGGACTTGCACCCGGTGGAACCATAACAACAATATCAACCAGGCTGTCTGCTATACCCGATACAAGGTATTGCTGGGGTACAATGCTAACACCAATGACCACCTTCGGTGGTTCGTTGTTTTCTGATGAACATGAAAACAAAGCGAATACCAGAATTATAAGAAAAAACCTATGCATAAGTCCTTTTTTTTGCAAATATAAAACTAATTATATTGGAATTATACTATATGTTTCCCCAACCTAACAAGTAAACAGCATCCGGTCACGATCCCGGTTCCCGGATTGAAGGTCAACGAAAAATAATGGAATCAAGCATTTCAGCTTTTTCTGGATAAACAGTAGCCGTCAACATTAATTTAATGTTACGATAGCCATAACATAGCTGTGAGCAAGTTAAAAAACCCTATCATTGCATAAAATACAATGTGAATGTTTGCTCCGGATACAAGATTTACCAAAAAGTTTACCATTAGTTCCTTTGATGTTGATGCCAGGAAGAAGGCTTCCTTGCAATCCATTAGCAGGTACATGCAGGAAATGGCGGTTTTACATGCTGAAAAACTAAAGCTTGGCTTTCATGATATGATTAAGCAAAACCGGGTTTGGGTGCTGGCGCAAATGTTCATTAAAACTGAGCGGCTGCCGGGAATGCATGAAGAAATTAGCATTACAACATGGTCAAATGGGCCTGACGGGCGTTTTGCCATGCGTGATTTCTACATCAGGGATAAACAGGGAAAATTGATCGGAGCTGCAAGCAGCACATGGTTTGTGATCGATATTGATGAAAAAAATATCTGCAGGCTGGATGAATACTTTCAGGGATACAATTACAAGGATATTGAATATGCGGTCGACAGAAAACCGGAAAGGATCAAACCTTTTACGGATGCTGAGATAATAAACGATATAGATATTAATTATTCCGATCTCGACATCAATGCACATGTGAACAATGTCCGCTACATTGATTTCATTCTGAATATGTTTAGCCCCGAATTCAGGATGGAGCATGAAATACTAGAAATTGAAATGAATTTCCTGAAAGAAGTTAAGCTGGGGGACAGCATCAAAGCATTGCTAAAACCTGGAAAAGAAAATGAGTACCTGCATTGCCTTGTGAATGTGAGCGCAGGGAAGCCTTCCTTTTCTGCCCGTACACACTGGTCTTAATCCCTTAGACAGCGGACAGAGAATGCCGCCTCATCCCAAAATTTATCCCTTGAGACCTGATCTGTATCATATTTCAGCATTCTGCTAAAAGCATTGTGTCCGTTATCATGAGAAGCACTCCAAAACCTTCCTGATTGGGATTCACCGGCGAATGAGGTCCCTGATTCCCAGTATCCTCCGGCCAGGGCCTTGAAGTCATACAGATTATTGCCATTTCCACCTGAATCCCATCCCGTCAGGGCTTTTAAATGCTTTCCGGCATCTGAACCCCTGAAAGCGACCAGATCCCATTCAGGGTCGTCTATACCATACTGGCTGTCGGCAAAACCTTCCAGTTCTTTCCACTCGGCATCGCTTGGAATATGCCACCCATTGGGGCAAATGCCTTTAGAACCCTGCAAGGGAATGTAGTTCATCATCTCATCCCACATATACAAACCACCATACTTGTCACACATCAGCGTGTCGTCATTGTAGCAGTATTTTTCTATGACCTCATTGTCAGAAGGGGCCTCACCACCCATGATCATCGTACCTATATCAAGGCTTTCTCTTAGCCAGCATTGATCCCCGATTGCCACGGTATGATACACTTTGCCCCCCAGGGGAACCGTAACATATCCCTCACAAGCATCGATGTTTCCTGTATGCTCAACAAGCAGGCTTTTTACCGTATCTGCAGTCATTTCATCTGTATCCATCACTTCCAGTACCACATGATAATTACCGGGGTGCGTATACTTATGCATAAAAATTCCCTCATGGGTGAATTCAGTATCCCAGAAACCATCTCCATCAAAATCCCAGCGGAATAAGAGTTCTTCCGTTGCATCATTGAGATCATAACTATTGCCTGCATCAAAACTGAATATGGTATCCGTGTTGCCTCCCTGTGGTGTAATACTGATCACAGCCACCGGAGGTGTGGGAGGAATGATGGTATCGATCAAAATTATAGTAATCATATCCGTTTCTATGAAATTGGCATCAAAGGCATCCGCTTTAATTGTATGAGAGCCTTCCGGCCAACCCGATGTTTGCCAGACAAATACATATGGAGCATAAAAGGATTCGCTCATTTGAGAAGTATCCACAGAAAATACCACTTTGGCATCTGTACCGAAACCACTGATGCTTACTTCTACCCTGACCGTATTCCCGATCTGTATCTCAATACTATCGGCAGGTATGATGATTTTACATTCCTGGGGAATTGGTGCGGGAGGTGTCTTTGATTCTTCTTTTTTACAACTGAATACTGCAAGAACACTTACTAAAAACATTGTCAGAGCGAAAAATGTATATCCTGTTTTCATAATTGGACTTAAGTTGATTGAACTAAGAACAGCATGTCCTTATGATCTATAAAATTACAAAAACTCACATATTCAAAACAAGCGGATCGTATTTCCTGCTCATTTTGTATATTAGAAAAAAATAATAGCATGAAAAAGCTTCTTACGATAGCATTTATAGTTTCAACGTTCATCCTCAATGCCCAGATCCCTTTTGACCAGATTCCTTCATTTGAAACCGATGCACTTGGGCATTACTCAACCGGTTTGGGCATCGCAGATATCAATGGTGATGGCTGGAAAGATATCATTGTAGCCAATGGAAATGACATGGCACGGCAAGGCCTGCTTGTATATTATAACCGGGGTGATGGCACTTTTCCACTTATCGCCGACTGGCAATCCAATGATATTGATTATCATGGTCATCTTGCTGCCGGTGATATTGACAATGACGGTGATGTGGATATTGCCGTATCTGTTTACCTTGGTGCCGGAGGATTTGGCAACACCGGTAAGGCAAAGATATATTACAATACGGGATCTTCACTGGAAGGTACCCCCTCTTATCAAAGCGAGAATTTCTACACTTTCAGCTGTGCTTTTGGGGATGCTGATGCAGATGGCGACCTCGATCTGGCTGTTGCATGTGGAGAACCCTACAATTCCATCTATGACCATGGCAGGATCTTTTACAACAATAACGGCAGCTTCAGCGCTTCAGCTGATTGGGAATCCAATATTGTGATGGGTGCCCTTGATGTGGAATTCGGGGACGTGGACGGAAACGGCTTTCTGGATCTGATTTATGTTTGCCAAAACATCGACAATTATATTTTCCTGGCGGATGATCATGGACATATTGATGAAGACTTTGACTGGGTCTCTGATCATCCACTGAATTTCATGAATTCTGTTGACTTTGGAAAACCATGTGCCACGTCGGGAAGGTGTATTGTTACGACCGGCAACGACCAGCTTGGCGGCGATGGAAAGATCAAGCAATTTACTTTTTCAGGCAGTATTCCAGCCTCTTCAGCTCCCTCCTGGGAATCGGATTATGTGGGTTATGGTTCAGGTATTTTAATGGCTGAGATCACAAATGATGATAATCTTGACCTGCTATACGGAAGCTGGTGGGGGCCATTGAGCATATTAGAAGGAGACTGTGGTTTCTGGGACCCAAACCCTGTATTTCAGGCAGAAGCAAGCTCTGTGGTGGAGGCAATCCTCATGTCGGATCTTGGTATGTTTAACTATCAAACGACAAACAGAACCATTAAGGCTCTAATTGAAGAAAGTGTTATTTACCTCGATCAGCAGATCATTGAAAGCATCAATGCCATTTATGTAAATGGAGTTCTTCTGAACAAGGATGAATATTGCTATGTTGAGCTTAAGAACTGGGTGAGTTTTAAGGAAAACATCATGCCCGGAGATGTGGTTTCCATTGATTATGTCCCAATGATTAATGGTGATATCGTAATCAGCAATTGGGATGCTTCCAAAGGGAATTACATCTATTACAATCATAATAACCCGGTGGGGATGGCGGAAAATGAACAGCTTTTCACACATCAGATCGTCCGGAATATATCGCCTCAGCCGGCATCGGACCATGTCAATATCAGATTTCACAATGCTGATCAAAAGCTTATTAAAATTAAACTCTACGACATGAGGGGCAAGATTATGGATTCCCGGACGATAAGCTGTGCTGAAAATTATCGTTTCAACATCAGTCATTTACCCACTGGAGTGTACTCCTTGCAAGTCTCAGATGCGAAGCACTCCGAGCAGATCAAACTGATCAAAGTAAATTAATTACCGTATTTTCCAGCTTTACACCAATTTCCTTAGGCAAAGTCGTAATTTTATCGATATTTGCAAGCTTATACTTTGGAAGTGAAAAAGGACAAAATCATAGGAGCTTTTGCAATCAGCCTGGCAGCTGCTTTCTGGGGTGTTGATGGCGTGGTACTTACCCCCCGCCTTTACAACCTTGACGTTGCTTTTGTTGTTTTCATACTTCATGCCCTGGCTTTCCTTATCATGAACACATTTCTCTTTAAGGAATACAGGCAGATCAGGAATTTCACTTCATCCGACATTACAACCTTTTCGCTCATAGCACTTTTTGGCGGGGCCATTGGCACCATGTCAATTGTCCATGCTTTGTTTCTTGTTAACTTTGAGAAACTTACCATTGTAATCCTGCTCCAGAAGCTACAACCTATCTTTGCCATTGCACTGGCAGTGATCTTCCTGGGGGAAAGAATGCGACGGCATTATTTTATCTGGGCCTCAATGGCTATCATTGCCGGATATTTCCTGACTTTTGGATATAACCTGCCAAAATTCAATACGGGTGACAATACCCTGAATGCTGCATTGTTCTCCTTACTGGCAGCCTTTTCATTTGGCAGTTCAACCGTTCTAAGCAAAAAAATACTGGGTAAATTCAGCTTTCAAACAGCTACCTTTTTCCGCTATGGATTTACATCCGTTTTCATGTTGATTTTTATATTGGCTACAGGGGTTTATACACAATATCAAAGTACTACAGGTGAGAACTGGATTATCTTTTTGATCATTGCTGTAACCACCGGATCAGGTGCCATATTCATGTTCTACTATGGTTTAAAAAAGGTCAGGGCAGTGATCGCAACCATATGCGAGCTTTTCTTTCCGGTAACTGCCATCATCCTCGACTATATCATTAATGACCAAAGGCTTTCATGGGTGCAATGGATCGCTGCCTTCATAATGCTTTTTGCCATCATCAATCTGAATATTACCAATTCAAGACAATCCAGGAAATAATTTCTATCTTTAATAAATATTCCCTCGTGGCTTGCCATGAGGTTCCTTATATTCTCCCCTGGTTTTCAGGGGAGATGTCAGTCGAATGACTGACAGAGGGGTAAACGGAATGATGTAAGATGTTAGCACCAATAAGAGAATATTTTGTAAAAGATGGTGCTGTTATGGAAACATGGCAGTTTGACCCTGAGTGGGTAAATAAAAAGAATACTATATATGAAGTATTGCGTATCATCAATGGTGTTCCTTTATTCTTGACAGAGCATATTGACAGGCTGATCCAATCGGCTGCAAGAACTGGTATTGATCAAACCATTGACCATTTAAAACTTGAGGGCTCAATTCATAGTTTGCTTCGGGCCAATACTCCTGAAGATGGGAATATACTATTCTGTTTGATTGCTCACAAAGATAAAATCCATATCCTTGCATGGTTTGTCGCGCATCACTACCCTTCCCCTGAGCAGTATCGTCATGGTGTATCAATGCAAACAATGAAAGCTGTGCGCTTAAGGCCAAATGCCAAGGTTTGGAATGCTTCGCTTCGTAAGAAGGCCAATGATCTGATCGCTTCTTCCGGGGCCTATGAGGTACTCCTTATCGATACACAAAAGAATATCACCGAAGGCAGCAAATCCAATGTTTTCTTTATCAGGGGAGATTCCGTTTATACAACACCCGCTTATTCGGTATTGCCCGGAATAACAAGGCAAATGATCGTTAAGTTATGCAGGGAAATGGAAATCAATTTCGCAGAAAAAGAAATTCCGTTAAAATCCCTACCTTTCTATGAAGCTGTTTTTATTAGCGGAACATCCCCGGGAATACTTCCGGTAAGCATGATTGACAAGCACAGGTTCAATCATTCCAATGAACTTATAAAAAAACTCATGGCTGCCTATGATCAATTGATCATAAAGGCTGCCACAAGCTAAATGGTTGTCTTATTTTCCTTCCAGGCAGGAATCAAAGAAATTCCGATCGAATTTCGATAGCGGAATTACTTGAAATGAATACAAATAATATATGTCAGAAAATCAATATATTAGAAAGATTCAGGTCTTAATACTTATTAATACTAAATCAACAA
Source organism: uncultured Bacteroidales bacterium (assembly GCA_964487735.1). GTDB lineage: Bacteria > Bacteroidota > Bacteroidia > Bacteroidales > B18-G4 > B18-G4. The sequence goes on from CAZASJ010000075.1 coordinate 11,477, forward strand.
ATTGAGAAGAATGAGGCTAAAATTCCCTTTCTATAAAGACACTGAATGACAATCCGTTTATTGTCTTTCTGCCATAGAAAATAAATTGCCATGTGCCATCGTGAGGGATAAAGGTATCCCCTATCAGAAAATGCTGGCCCTGAGTAAAAGCCTGTCCATGTAAATACATTTTTGATTTTATATTCAGCGGGCTGGTAACAAAAACGGAATCCATCATCACATCATGGGAAGTACACACTCCATTGATCTTTTCAGGCTGGCCTGACAGCGGATAAGCATTGAATGCAGGATCACTGTATTCATAGAAGCTGGTATCATCTTTTTTGCACGATTGGAATATCAATGCTGCGATTATGATTAGAAGGATGTATGAAAAATGATTTTGTTTCATGATTCCGGTAATTGAATACAAACAGGCTTATGGGCTGTCAATTCACCTGATAGCCAAGGGCAGCCTTTATGTAAGTTAAGTAATTTCTTTCTGCCTGTGTGAATTTACAAACAGCATATCCCCTATTACATCGTAACCCATGAAGATTTCAGATCCATAGTGTTTTAAATGCTCCGCCCTGAAACCAATAATGGTAAGCCCTGCATCAGCCGAATACTGGCTGATCAACACTTTACTACTTACATTTTCATCCTTCTTAATGATCTGGATATTCTTTTCTGTTATAGGGATTCTACCAGATTTAACCAATTCAACAAGGTTTTTCTTAGTCTGTTCAAGTTCTTCCTCCTTGCAGATATCAAATATCTTTATTTCTCCCTTGCGCCAGTCGGGATGGCTGGTAATGATATAACTAAGCAGGATCATCAGGTTGGAATTCTGATAATCAAAACTTCTGATCCACACATGTATGCCATTTTTGAAATTAAAGCGCTTGTGGGAGCTTCCCAGTATGCAAACATCATAATTTCCGGCCTTTACCAGTTTAAAATTATCAACGATCTGATCAATTTCCTTTGAATTGGTTTTATCAAATTCGAAGATCATCATGTTGTTATCCATACCGGATATTCCCGGCAGCTGAATGGTTTGGGCAATAGCGGAAGTGTAAGATGGTGAGATCAGGGTATCGATATACACATTATTTTTACGCTCCTCCGCCTTTAAGATCAATTTATCAAGCATCAGCTGTGCATCATCATGTGTTTGTTTGGAATAGTAGCCCTCAATGAGGTGGATATAGGTTCCAAAACCATATTTGTATGCGATCCATTCGAGCAGGTAAAATGCCTCCTGACGAATAAAGCTGGCACTGGAAATACAAACAGCTGCCGGTCGCCATTCTTCAGTTTTCTTGATTCTTGTTCTTTTCTGCAAGTATACCTGCAGTTTTCTGTTAAGTTGAATGATGGCTCCGCGGAAGATCGATTGCATGCCCTTTCGATCCTTATGGTATCTCGTAATGATCATATATATCAGGATCATTCCAAAAATGGCTACAAAAGCATAGATCCAGTTGATTTTGAACATCAGCCATACACTCATCAGGAAACCAATGAGAGAGATGTACCATCGTGAACGGAAAGTAGGCCTGTAGCTTGGGTCGGAGCCAAAGTGATTCAGGAAGGATATCAGGCAGAGTGATCCATAGGTAACCATAAAGAACATCGAAATGATCTCAGCCACAAGGTTTACATTGCCCAGCAATACAAATACAAAAGCGATGATACAGGTTACCAGTGAAGCATTAAAAGGCTCATTGTTCTTTTCTTTTCCTTTCGAAAGAAAGCTGTTTAAGCGGGGAAATGGAAAAAGCTTATCATATGTTAATGCCTGCAGTGTTCTGGGGGCTACCATCACTGAACCAATGGCCGACGAAATCGTTGAAGCAGCCAATCCAATAGGGATCACCCATGGGCCCCAGATGGCTATCTTTGTCATTATAAGTTGTTCTCCTGTCAGATCAGCAGGGCTTGCCGAAACAGTCAGCTTCCATGCGATAAAAATATAAGCGATCATGCCAATAAATGTGGCCATCAGGGTTCCCCTGGGTATGGATTTCCGAGGTGATTTTAAATCCCCCGATAATCCCACACCGGCTGTCATTCCGGTAAATGCAGGGAAAACAATCGCAAATACAATAAAAAATTGACCTGAATTACGAAAAGAATCACTCATGAGGCTATAGCCCTCTTCACTTGCATACTCGGTGGTGCCAGCAAAGAACAAAGCCAATGAACCCACAAGAATGATCACGATGACGATCAGGGCCTTAACACCCATATTGGCTCCGCGTATTAATATGAGGGCTGTCAGGATGGCCATTGCCGGCAAACTGATGGCTTGCCGGGGCAGGTCAATTCCATGAACAGATCGCATCCACTCAAAGAAAGGCTCGAATGCTTCGGTAAACGCAATGACATAAAAGGCGATGGAAATGGCTTGAGATAAAAACAGTGCAAGCCCAATGGTGGCACCAATGTTCAATCCAAATGAGCGTGAGATGATAAAATACTCCCCTCCTCCTTCAACACGCTGATTGGTAGCAATCTCAGAAATGGCCAGGGCTGTGGGAATGGTTACCAGGTGACCCAGCAAAATAATTGCAATTACACCCGTAAATCCAAGTGTGCCCACTGCATAACCAAAACGCAAAAACAGAATGGCTCCTAAAATTGTGGATATGGCCGTAAAAAATACGGGAGCTGTTCCAAAACCATGTGATCGTTGGTTTTCCATTGATGTTAAATTTCATCTCAAAGATAATAAATGATCGATATTCTATACTATCTTGCAAAATTCTTTTTATTACTCCCTAACTTTCATAAATACAAGTAAATACAGAGGATTGCATTTAAGTTTTGACTTTTCCACCTTCACTGAAAAGCGCTGGTGGGCAGTGCTTACCCAGAGGAATCGGTGATTACATGGTTAAAGGGCTAAATGGTTACATGGTTACATGGCTAAATGGTTACATGGCTAAATGGTTACATGGTTACATGGCTAAATGGTTACATGGTTAAATTGTTACCGTGCTTCAGTGCTTACCCCGGGGACTCGTTGGTAAACTATTAACCAAATCAACTATCAGCTATCAACCATCTATTCAATTGAATTGATTCAAGCAATTTTATGTAACTTTGATTGCAAATCATTTCAAATGAAAACATCCCACATTAAGTACATATTTTCAGTATTGTTTTTGCTTGTCATTGGATTATCAGCCGGTGCACAGAAGGCAATTCCTGATGATTTTTGCATTACAGATGATGAATACAGGCTTTATGAACTGATCAATGCACACCGTTTGATCAATGGGTTAAAGGAAATTCCACTTTCAGCTTCGCTTTCTTTTGTTGCCCGTACCCATGTGATCGATCTGTATACCAACCATCCCGATACCAGCATTTGCAACCTGAACAGCTGGTCGGACAAAGGCGACTGGATCCCTTGTTGTCATAATAAATACGTCCCAGCAGAACAATGCATTCGGAATAAGCCCAAGGAGCTTACAAAATATACAGGAGAAGGATATGAATTAACCTATGCTGAAGTCTTCAATACCAATGCAGACACGGTTTTCAGGTTCTGGAAGAAGATCGAAGAAGCAAATGACTTTCTGTTGAACAAGGGAAACTGGGATGATAAAAGCTGGCGTGCCATGGGAGTCGGGATCTACAAGAGCTATGCTGTTCTCTGGATGGGACAACGTAGCGATGCGGCCTTGAAAGCTGAAAGATGTACAGGAAAAGAGCTTGATAAACCCCAGAATGCAGGGCCAGCGGCAGCTGTAGTTGGCGGCGTTGAAGTGATCAGCAACAATACAGGAAGATATTACGTGGTCATCTCCAGTTTTCAATCCAATAATGATGCACAAAGGGAAGCAAAGAAATATACAGCTGTTTCCGGATCAAATTTAAAGATCATTAAAAATCCACAGGGCCAATTCAGGGTAAGCATCAATGATTATCCGAGCCTTGAAGCAGCCAAACAAGGAAAAGAAGTGTATGAAAAACAATTTAACGGGGCCTGGATACTGAGCTTTTAGATTAGGCGATTGTCGATTGTTGATTGTTGATCTAAGATCGGATATCGGATATTGGATATTTGATGTTTGATGTTATGGTAGATTGAGGATGTTACTAGCAATATCCCTATGGATTAGACAATTGTTGATTGTTGATCTAAGATCGGATATTGGATATTGGATATTTGATGTTATGGTAGATTGAGGATA
>CAZASJ010000076.1:0-15654 GCA_964487735.1 uncultured Bacteroidales bacterium
CGGGATACCGGGTGCCGGGTTTCAATTCCCGGTGTAGGTGCCAAAATAATCCATCATCCTGATCTCCCCTGCTGTTATAATAAAATATTTATGTACTTTTGCAGTTGTATTAGAAGCACACCCTAAATAACTCCACTTTATCATTTCATAATACTTTCAACATAAGCAGGTAAAGGGAACAGAAATCTAAACTTATTTTAACATCAATGGAATACAATAGCCAAAGAGAACACCTGGAGATGCCCGAATATGGCAGGAACATCCAGAAGATGATCCTGTATGCAGTATCGATAGAAGACAAGGAGAAAAGACTGAAGATAGCCCAGGTAATCGTAAACATCATGGCGCAAATGCACCCCAAGGTAAAAGACCAGGGCGATTATTGGCAGAAGCTTTGGGACCACCTTTTTATCATATCAGATTGGAAACTGGAAGTTGACGGCCCATATGATCCTCCATCAAAAGAAGTTTTAACTAAAAAACCGGACAGGATCCCTTATTCAGAAGGCAAGATCAGGTTTGGCCCCTACGGGAAAAATATTGAACGCGTCATTGAAAAGGCTATTGCATATGAAGATGGTCCTCCTAAGGATGCTTTCATGAGGGGTATTGCCAATCATTTGAAGAAATCCTACCTTAACTGGAACAGGGATTCTGTAAACGATGAGCTGATCTTCGAACATTTTAAAGAAATGTCAGGTGGCCAACTGGTGCTGAATGACGATTTTAAGTTGAACGAAACCAGCGATATTCTTGCAAAAAACAAGAAAAAGAAGTTTGTAAGCAAACAAAGGGATAATAACCATAATTATAAGAACAGGGGACGTAGAAACAAATGAGTTCTTTCGAGATCATAGGTGGCCAGAAACTCAAAGGGGAAATTATTCCCCAAGGTGCGAAAAATGAGGCACTGCAAGTTGTCAGCGCCGTATTGCTAACTGCTGATAAGATAGAAATGCATAAAGTCCCGGATATCCGGGATGTTAACAAACTGATCGACATCCTTACCGACCTTGGGGTGAAAGTTGAAAAGACGGGCCCTGAGTCCTATATTTTTCAGGCCGACAGCATCAACCTTGACTATTTAAAAAGCCCTGAATTCAAGGCAAAAGGTTCCAGCCTGCGCGGGTCAATCATGATCATCGGGCCGTTGCTGGCACGCTTTGGACAGGCATTCATGCCACATCCGGGGGGGGATAAGATCGGTCGCAGGCGGCTGGATACCCACTTCACGGGCTTGCAAAACCTGGGTGCTGATTTTCGCTATGATGAGAAAGAAAATCTTTATGTGGTAGATGCTTCTTCTTTAAAGGGATGCTATATGCACCTTGATGAAGCTTCGGTAACAGGTACCGCGAATATTGTAATGGCTGCCGTACTGGCAGAAGGGACCACCACCATATTCAATGCTGCTTGTGAACCATACCTCTATCAGCTTTGCAATATGCTGGTGAGCATGGGAGCAAAGATTTCCGGCATCGGTTCCAACCTTCTTCAGATAGAAGGGGTAAGTGAACTGAAGGGATGTAAACATACTTTGCTGGCTGACATGATTGAAGTGGGAAGCTTTATCGGCCTTGCCGCCATGACGCAATCTGAGATCACGATTAAAGATGTAAACTACGAACGCCTTGGCATCATCCCAACGATATTCGAACGCATGGGCATCAGCCTTGTAAAAAGGGATGATGATATCATCGTACCTGCTCAGAAATCCTATGAGATAGAAACCTTTATGGATGGTTCCATTCAGACCATTTCGGATGCTCCATGGCCGGGTTTTACGCCTGATCTTATCAGTATTGTGCTTGTTACTGCAACACAGGCAAAAGGCAGTGTGCTCATCCACCAGAAAATGTTTGAAAGCAGGTTATTCTTCGTTGATAAACTGATCGATATGGGTGCACAGATCATACTCTGTGATCCTCATCGTGCAACTGTGATCGGACTGAACCGGCAATATCCTTTGAAAGGTATTTCGATGACCTCCCCCGATATTCGTGCAGGGGTGGCATTGCTCATTGCAGCACTATCTGCCGAAGGCAAAAGTACAATCCATAACATTGAACAGATCGACCGGGGATACCAGAATATTGATAAACGCTTGCAGGCGCTGGGAGCGCAGATCAGTAGAGTAGAGAATTAAGTTCCGGATAAGCTGGAGGCTTTCAGTGCTTGCCCCGAGGACTCGGTGGTTTCAGTGTTTTTTTTCCATCCTGTCCCGGGACGTGGAACCCGGTACCCGGTACCCGGCACCTGGTACCTATAAACTATCTGCCAATTTGTCTTGTTTGCCTATTCTGGCAAGTGATTTGATTGGCTTTGCTTATTATTGATAATCAAAAAGAATAATATATAGAAATGTCAGAAGAGAAGAAGAATCAAGAACCTGAACAAGAGGAAGAACAGGTGCCGGTTGAAAAATCCGGGAAGAAGTCGAAGAGAAAAGCAGCCAGCGGAAAGAAAGGCAAGGATGCTGAGAAGATGCAGGAGCTGGGTCAAAAGCTTGATGAGATGAATGATAAATACCTCAGGCTTTTTTCAGAATTTGATAATTTCAGAAAACGGACACAGAAAGAAAGGCTGGAACTGTTTAAAACAGCCGGAGAGGATGTGATCCTTTCCTTATTGCCTGTTGTAGATGATTTTGAGCGTGCACTGAAAGCGACTGAAGAAAACCTTGCCGAGGCTGAACACAGAGAAGGAATTGAGTTGATCTATAATAAGTTTTTGAAGACCCTAAGCCAGAAAGGCCTTGAACCGCTGGATTCCATGGGCTCAGAATTTGATACCGACTTTCATGAAGCCATTACAAATATTCCGGCCCCCACACCGGACATGAAAGGCAAAGTGGTTGAGGTGATCGAAAAAGGATATAAATTGAATGATAAAGTGATCCGTTTTGCCAAGGTTGTTGTTGGTAATTAACAGATTGATAGATAAATAGAATGTCGAAAAGAGATTATTACGAAATACTGGACGTTGAACGGAATGCTTCCGAGCAGGAGATCAAGAAGGCATACCGTAAGATGGCCTTAAAATACCATCCTGACAAGAATCCTGATAATCCTGAAGCAGAAGCCAAATTTAAGGATGCTGCTGAAGCTTATGAGGTATTGAGCAATCCGGAAAAGAAAAGTCGCTACGATCAATACGGTCATGCAGGTGTGAAGAACGGACACGGTGGCTTTGGTGGTGGAGGTATGAGCATGGATGATATCTTCAGTCAGTTTGGCGATATCTTTGGCGGTGCATTTGGAGGAGGTGGCGGCTTTAGTAGCTTTGGTGGTGGCGGACGCTCTCAAGGCAGGCGACGCGTGAACCGTGGAAGCAATATCCGCATTAAGGTTTCCCTTACGCTTGCTGAGATCTCCACCGGGGTTGAAAAAAAGCTTAAAGTCAGCAAATATATCAGCTGCAGCTCATGCAGTGGCAGCGGTGCCCGTCATGGTTCATCATACAGCACCTGCAGCACCTGTAACGGACGTGGCCAGGTAGTTCAGGTTACCAATACATTCCTGGGACAGATGCAAACGGCATCTACATGCCCGCATTGCCATGGTGAAGGAAAAACCATTACTGATAAATGTCCTGATTGTGCCGGACAGGGAGTGTCACGCGGACAGGAAGTGATCACCATTAAGATCCCGGCAGGTGTGGAGGAAGGCATGCAGCTTTCCGTTAGCGGAAAAGGAAATGCAGGTGCAAGGGGTGGAATACCCGGAGATCTACTGGTATTGATCGAAGAAAAACCACATCCTGAACTAATCCGCGATGGTCGTAACTTGTTGGTGGAAAAATATATAAGTATTAGTGAAGCAGCATTAGGTGCTACCGTTGAAGTGCCTACCATTGATGCCAGGGCCAGGATCAAGGTGATTCCCGGGACTCCTGCAGGCAAAGTCATGCGATTGAAAGGCAAAGGATTGCCCGATGTGAACGGATACGGCAGAGGGGATCTTCTGGTGACTATCAATGTTTGGATACCCAAGGAACTTACCAAAGAAGAAATTGGAATCATGGAGAGACTGGCGAATGCTGAGAATTTTATTCCCAAACCAGGAGCAAAAGACAAGAGCTTCTTCGACAGAATGAAAGAATATTTTCAATAAACAGGCGTTGTTCAATTCATGGCCCTCTTTGTAACAGAAAACGTAAGCAAGCATTATGCAGGACATACAGCCCTGGATAAGGTAAGTATAGAGGTGCCCGAACAAAGTATTTTCGGCCTGCTTGGTCCAAATGGTGCCGGAAAAACTTCTCTCATCCGTATCATCAACCGCATCACAGGCCCCGATGAAGGAAAACTATTCTTTAAAGGAGAACCCCTACAGCAAAAACATATTTACAAAATCGGTTACCTTCCCGAAGAGCGCGGTTTGTATCGCAAAATGAAAGTTGGAGAACATGCGCTCTACCTTGCCCGATTGAAAGGCTTGTCAAAGCGCGAAGCGACCATCAAGCTCAAAGACTGGTTTGATAAATTTGGGATCGGCTCCTGGTGGAATAAACGAGTAGAAGAACTTTCTAAAGGGATGCAGCAAAAAGTACAGTTTATTGTAACGGTGCTTCATGATCCGGAATTACTCATTTTCGACGAACCATTCAGCGGTTTTGATCCCATCAATGTTGAAATATTGAGAGATGAGATTCTGAACATGCGCGAACATGGTACCACCTTTATCTTTTCCACTCACAATATGTCATCGGTGGAAGAATTATGTGATCATATTGCCTTGATCGACAGGTCCAAAAAGATTCTTGACGGAAAAGTAAAAGACATAAAGAAGCAATTCAGGACTCATACCTACAATATGACCTTTGATCCGTTCAAAGGATCCCTTTCTGAGCATCTTGGAGATGGTTTCAATATCGTGGAAGAAGGGGAGGAGGAAGATTTTCAATTTGCCAATATTCGACTGGCAGATGGTTTTGAATCAAGGGATTTACTTAAAAAGCTTGTTCCGAAACTGAATATCCATTCTTTCAATGAGGTATTGCCCAACATGAATGATATTTTCATTTCTGTAGTAAAAGAAAACGAAGGAAAATGAACAAAATTTTATTGGTCATACAAAGAGAATACCTGACAAGGGTGCGCAAACGCTCCTTCATTGTCATGACCATACTGGGCCCTATCCTGATGGCCTCTGCCTTCGTGATTCCCATGTACCTGGCCACGCTTACCGATGGTGAAAGAAAGGTGGTTAGCATTCTCGATGAAACCGGGTGGTTCTATGGTAAATTCACAGATACCGAGGAAATAGAGTTTGTCTATACTACTGAAGACCTGGAGGTAGCAAAAGGGGAAATGCTTGAAAACAATGAATATGCCCTTTTGTATATTCCCAAAAGGGAACTTACGATCCCTTCTTCGGCAATACTTTATTCGGCCCGGCAGCCCGGTGTTGATATGAAGTCTTATATCCGGAATGTGATGTCGAAGGAAGTGGAGACCCAGAAACTAAGGCTCAACCTGGATGAAATGGACCTCTCGGAAGCCGACCGGGAAAAGGCCATGAAGCTACCCGAACTGATACACACCAGTATCGACTTGAGTACTATCAAGATCGATGAAACCGGTGTGGAAGAAGAGACTTTTACTGAGATCATGATGGCTGTGTCATTTGTTTCCGGCATGATAATTTATATGTTCATATTCATCTTTGGTGCCCAGGTTTTAAGAGGCGTCATGGAGGAAAAAACCAACCGCATCATTGAAGTCATTATATCTTCTGTCAGACCATTTCAATTGATGATGGGGAAGATCCTTGGAATTGCCATGGTAGGCCTGACACAATTTCTTTTATGGACTGTCCTCACTTTTGGCATTGTTACCATTTTCCAGATATCATTTGCTGACAAAATGCCCGGCCCGGACGTACGCATGGCCATAAGTCCCCAGACGGAAGCAATGGCTGAAGTGACAGCATCAGATACCCAGATCGCAAGAGTATTTGACATCATTGATTCAATTCAATACGATGTAATACTGCTCTCCTTTCTCTTTTATTTTCTGGGTGGATATTTGCTGTATGCAGCTTTATTTGCCGCCATAGGTTCAGCCGTGGATAGTGAATCGGATACACAGCAGTTCATGATGCCTGTAACCATTCCCTTATTTCTCTCATTTATCATTGCCAACATTGCTGTATATGAACCGGATGGACAGATTGCGGTATGGTTTAGCATGATCCCATTTACTTCTCCGGTGGTTATGATGGCCAGGATTCCTTTTGGTGTGCCCATTGAGCAGATCTGGTTATCTGCTGCTTTGCTGATACTGGGATTTATCCTCACTACCTGGTTTGCAGCCCGTATCTACCGCACCGGTATACTGATGTACGGGAAAAAGGTGAATTACCGTGAACTTTGGAAATGGCTTTGGTATCGCGGGTAGGGGTTGATATGTTGGGTTAAATAAAACGCTGAAATAATTAAACATTGCCTGTCAAACCAATTTCTCTGGTGCATCTTATAAGCTGACGTTTACTAGCCCAAATGCCTTATATCAACTTATTTCTTAGGAGTAAAGGTTAATTTTATATTTTTGCTCTTTAAATGGCATTCATGACCGTAGATATCTTCATTCCCTGCTTTATCGATCAGTTTTATCCGGAAACGGGTTTCAATATGATCCGCATTCTAGAGAAGCAGGGGCATACGGTGCATTATAATCCGAACCAGACCTGCTGTGGCCAAATGGCTTTCAACAGTGGCTTTTGGGAAGATGCCAAGACCCTGGGGGAGAAGTTCATCAAGGATTTTCCAAACAACCGGCCAATCGTGTCACCAACGACTTCATGCACTTCCTACGTGAAGAATTATTATCATGAGCTGTTTCATAATACATCATTGCACATTGAGTACAAGCAGCTTCAGAAGAATATGTATGAATTCACTGATTTCCTGGTTAACAAACTTGGAGTTACCGATGTTGGAGCAACTTTCATGCATACCGTAACCTATCATGACTCATGTGCTGCCCAGAGGGAGTATGGCCTCACAGATGAGCCACGCAAGCTTCTCGCCAATGTAAAGGGCCTCACCCTTGTCGAAATGGAAGAACGCGATGTGTGCTGTGGCTTTGGAGGTACTTTTTCCATTAAGAATGAACCTATTTCTGCAGCCATGGCGGAACAGAAAGTTGAAAATGCCGTGAATACAGGTGCCGAGTATATTGTTTCTGCGGATGCTTCCTGTCTGATGCATTTACAAGGCTACATCGATAAGCACAATATCCCGCTGAAAACCATTCATATTGTGGATGTGTTGGCCTCTGGCTGGTAATGTTGAGGTGTGGGGTTTGGGGCCTGTTGCCCTTCTTCATTCTTCTATCGTGCAATCTTCTATCTTCAATCTCAATCTTCAATCTCAATCTCAATCTTCAATCGCCACAGGGATAGTCAAATTAAGAATTTCCTATATTTGATAAATGCTGTAATTTATAGATTTTATGATACTTAGGGCGAGATCGTAAAATTATACCGGACACTTAATAACTCAAAACTCAAAACTTATTCCTTATCCGAGAAACTCAAGATTCATCACCTTCCCAATCTCATCCCAAAAGCCCGGATATGACTTGCTCACCACCTCAGGATTCATAATTGTAACAGGCTTTCCTAAAATGGCCAGCGGAGCGAAGGCCATGGCCAAGCGGTGATCGTTGTAGGTTTCGAAGGGCCGCGTGATTTCCATTCTTTGGGCCTTGAAGTCCAGCCGGTCAGATTCCACCGTGCATATAATCCCTGCTTTTCCCAACTCAGTGGCAAGGGCTTCCAGTCGGTCTGTTTCTTTATACCTGAGTCCTTTTAATCCGTAAAAACTGCCATCAAAACCCCTGGCTGCCGCAGTAAGGGCACATGCCGGTACCAGGTCAGGTGTATTCTGAAGGTCGAAATTAACAAATCCGGTTGAATAGTAGCTTTTAGTAATCAGGGCTCCCTCATCACCGAATTCTGTTTCAATGTTAAGATTGTTGAAATAAGTTGATATCACGCTGTCACCTTGAAATGAGGGTTTCTCAAGGCCCTTCAAAAGCAGCTTTCCTCCTTTTGAAAGGGATAAAAGCTCGTACCAGAATGGAGCGGATGACCAATCGTATTCGTGGGGCATTGTACAATCTGTATATTCCGGGTTTTTTATTTGCAAGATTGATATACTTGCATCGGTATCCACTGTGATACCGGCGATCCTCATCATTTCTATTGTTAGTTTTATATAGGGATAGGAAGAGACCTCTCCGGTATTTAAGATCATGAGGTCATCTTTTAACATTGGTGCAATCATCATCAAGGCAGAGGTGTACTGGCTGCTGATGTCTGATTTCATGGTAACAAGCCCGCCGGATAATTGTCTCCCCTGTATTTTTAGTGGTGGATATCCGGGTTTTCCCAGATAAGAGATCTCTGCTCCAAGTTCGCAAAGTGCATTCTTCAGTGCTGAGATCGGCCTTTCCCTCATCCTTTCATCACCATCCAGTATCCATGTTCCTTCGGTGGCGCTCAGGTAAGCTGTTAGGAATCTGTAGGCTGTTCCGCAATTGTGCGCATTTATATGATTGTCTTTTCCTTCTTTGATCTGCTCAATCAGCCGGGCCAGGAGAAGCGTGTCGTCGGCATCAGATAGTTTATCGTATTTTACTTTTCCACCGCTGATAAGAGACATCATCAATGCACGATTGCTGATGCTTTTGGAAAGGGGCAGATCTATTTCGCCATTGATCTCCGTTTTCTTTGCTGTGACTATTACAGATGACATGGCGCTCCTATTTGGTGATTTTTAAGTAGAACCGGAGGCTTTCCCTGATCATCTCCTCTTTGCAGGATATGCCAAAACTACATTGTCCGATGCTGCTGATCAATGTCATGCGGATGTCGTTCCCGTTGTTTTTTTTATCATGCCTGAGCAGGGTGGCGATGGCATCAATGTCTTTTTCTGAGAAGGAAACGCGCGGGAAGAGCCCGGATATTATCTTTTCGATCTTTAGAAATTCTTCCTGAGAAAATTTATTGATCTTCGTAGAGATCCATGCTTCACAGAGTATGCCGGCAGCAACAGCAAAACCATGTTTTATTTCACTTCCCTGGCTAAAGTAAAAGGACTCCAGCCCGTGGCCGATCGTATGTCCGAAATTCAGGCATTGTCGCTCCGCATGGTCATGAAAATCGATAAATGTAAGCTTGTTCTTGATCTCTGCTGTTTGTTTAATTATCTGAGGATCAATATTACGGACCGACTCAGCATCTGTTATGTCTTTTTTAAGTTTTAGAAACATCTTCCTGTCGGCGACGATGGCTGTTTTCAGGATTTCCGCATAAGCTGACAGGAATTCATCCTGGGGAAGGCTTTCGAGGAAGGGAGGATAAATGATGACTGCTTCAGCAGCTGAGAATGTGCCGGCCTGATTTTTAACCTTAGCAATATTTATGGCTGTCTTCCCACCAATGGCAGCATCTGCCATCCCGAGCAGGCTTGTGGGGATATGAATAAATTTAATGCCTCTCATATAGGTTGCTGCGGCAAAGCCTCCAAGGTCGGTGATCATGCCGCCACCCAGGTTAATAAGTGTGCTGTTACGATTGGCCCCATGTAATTGCAAGAAACTCCAGATGGAATGCAGGCTGCTGATATTTTTTTCCTTATCGCCATGATCCAATACGATCAGCCTGTCGTCATCAATGTTGGGGAAATGCTGTTTCAGGACTGGAAAACAATGTTTACGGGTATTGTCATCCATCAGGAAAAAATTCTTTTCAGTTTCGCCAATATATTTCGACAAAACGCGTCCAATATCGGCCTTGCTTGCATGAATGATGTTGCTGGAATGTGCCATCCTGAAGGGGCTTACAAGGCTGAAGTCAGCAATTCAATATCCCTGAAAGGGAAGCCGAATGTTTCGCTGATGTATTTGTTTGTAACCGCACCATTGAAGACATATACCCCGCGTGAAAGGGGATAATCGGTTTTTATCAGGTTTATCATGCCTCCCGATTCTCCTGTTTTTATCAATACCGGAGTAAAGAAATTACTGAGCGACATAGAGGCTGTATGCGGGACGCCTGCAGCAATGTTCGGCACACAGTAATGGGTTACATCGTATTCTTTGAAAACAGGTTCATTGTGATTTGTAATTTTGGAAGTTTCAAAGCATCCGCCCTGATCGATGCTTACATCCATGATCACTGAACCCGACTTCATTCGTTTCACCATTTCCTTGCTGATCACACATGGGCTCATGCCATCTTCAGCACGAATGGCGCCAATAACGATATCGGCTGTTTGCAATGCCTCACTCAATACTTTTGGCTGCAAGACGGAGGTGTAAACCCTGTTGTTAAGATGCTTTTGTATTCTCCTCAGGCGTGAAATAGAACTGTCGAAAACCTTAACAAGTGCGCCCATGCCCAATGCAATGCGGGCGGCACTTTCTCCTACGGTTCCGGCACCAAGGATAACAACTTCAGAAGGGGCAATCCCGGGAAATCCTCCAAGCATAACACCTCTGCCATATTCGGGATGGCTCAGGTACCTGGCGGCGATCACGATGGAGGTATTTCCAACGATCTCGCTTATGGATCTCACTACGGGGAAGGATCCTGCTTCATCGCGGATCAATTCGTACGCGAGGCAGGTAAGTTTCTTTGCGATGATCTTTCTGAAGAACTCATGTTTCCTGCCATTTACGTTGAGGGCTGAAATGAGCACACTGCCCGGTGCGGCGTAGTCGATCTCATCCAGAGTAGGAGGGGCAACTTTCAGAATGATCTTTGCTTTATAGGCTTCTTGTGGACTGTAAACGATCTCCGCGCCGGCCTCACTGTAATCATGGTCGCTGAAGTGGGCCGCATCACCGGCTCCTGCCTCCACCATCACATGATGACCCTGGCTGGTCAGGAATTGAACAGCTTCCGGTACAAGCGGAATTCGGGTTTCCTGATAGCTTATCTCCTTCGGGATACCAATGATCATGTTCTTCTTACCATAGTAGACCTCCAGCATCTCCTCTTTGGGCATGAACTGCTCTGAAGGTGAGAATTTTGAATATCCTTGTTTTTCGTTTCCCATAATATCAGAAATTTACCAGGATCTCTCTGCTTCCATCCTCCCTCTCACTGATCTTTATGTATACGTATTTTTCAGGCAAAAGTTCTGTGATCATTTCAGGCCATTCTATGAATACGTAATTCCCGCTGTAGAAATAGGTTTCGTATCCGATATCCATCACTTCCTCAAGCTTCTTGATACGGTAAACATCGAAGTGGTAGATAGGGCCTTCAGATTCTGTCTGATATTCATTTATAAGTGCAAAGGTTGGACTGGTAACAACATCCCTTACCCCCAACAGTGCACAAAAACGCTTAATAAGAGTAGTCTTGCCACTGCCCATCTCCCCGTAAAGAGCAAAAACTTCCGGGCCCTCAAACTGATTTAGTATATCGGCTGCAATGCCTTCAAGTTCATCCAGCGAGCGACAGATATAGATCTTTTCCATTGGCTATGATTTCGGACTTAATGAAATGACAGGGATCAGCATTTCCTCCAGCGAGATGCCCCCATGCTGGAATGTGTTCCTGTAGTATTTCACGTAGTAGTTGTAGTTGTTTGGATAAGCAAAGAAATCATTTTTTTTGCAAAAAACATAGGCCGTGCTGACATTGGTCTTTGGCAGATAGATGTCGCCCGGTGTCCTGGCTTCAAAAACCTCTTTTGCTTCATAATTGAGGTTTCTTCCGGCTTTGTATCGCAGGTTTGTGGTTGTATTCCGGTCGCCCACGATCTTAACGGGGTCTTCAACCCTCACCGAGCCATGATCCGTTGTGATAACGATAGGAATCTTTTTATCCGCCAATTGCTTGATAATGTCAAAGAGTGAAGAATGCTCAAACCATGACAGCATCAGGGAACGGTAGGCTGCTTCATCGTCGGCCAGCTCACGAATGATCTCCATCTCTGTACGGGCATGTGAAAGCATGTCAACGAAATTATAGACGATCACATTCAACTCATTGTTATATAGGTTTGAAAGGTTGTCAGCCAGCCTCTTTCCTGCATCAAGGTTAAGGATCTTGGTGTAGGAATACTTAATGTTCTTTCCAAACCTCTTTAATTGCTCACCCAGCAGGTCTCCTTCATACTGGTTCTTGCTTCCTTCCGCTTCTTCAGGGGTCCAGTATTGCGGATATCGCTTTTCTATTTCAGATGGCATAAGCCCGGAAAAGATTGCGTTCCTGGCATATTGTGTTGTTGTTGGCAGAATGCTATAATAGATCTCATCCGAATCCACCCTGTAAAACTCCTCAATGAGTGGCTGAATGGCCTTCCACTGGTCGTAGCGCAGATTGTCAATGAGCAACACAAACATTGATTTATTTGGTTTCAACTGAGGAAAAACTTTTTCCTTGAAAAGGGTGGGCGACATTACAGGAGCATCATCCGATTGACTGCTTAACCATTCCGTGTAGTTCTTCTCAATAAATTTGGAGAAGACCAGGTTGGCCTCGCTCTTTTGCATGTTCAGGATATCAATAACGTTCTCATCGGTGGTCTTTTCCAGATCAAGTTCCCAGCGAACAATACGCTTGTACATCTCAACCCATTCCCGATGGGTCAGTCCCATCGATATATCCATGCCTATTGTACGGAATTCCTGTTGGTAGGCCATGGTTGTCTTTTCACTGATCAACTTCTTGTTCTCAAGGTTTTTCTTGAGCGAAAGCAATATCTGGTTCGGGTTTACCGGCTTGATCAGGTAATCCGAAATATTCGATCCTATCGCATCTTCCATGATGGATTCTTCCTCACTTTTGGTGATCATCACCACCGGAAGGTTGGGGTAAAGGTTTTTGATGCCTTCAAGGGTTTCAATGCCAGACATGCCCGGCATGTGTTCATCCAGAAACACGATGTCGAACGGACGCTCACGTATGATGTCCATGGCTTCGGCGCCGTTGTTGGTGGTAATTACTTCATATCCTTTTTGTTCAAGGAAGAGAATATGTGGTTTTAGCAAATCGATTTCATCATCTGCCCATAAAATGCTTATTTTTTCCATGTATGTCTTTATCTTTATGCCAGCTGCAGAAGTACAGCGGCCCTTCATTCAAAAAAAAGTCGTATAATTGAAATGTTTTTTATGAAGAATTATTGTTTCAGGACATAAATAACTGATACAAAAATAATACATCAGTGCGGCATTCCTCTTTTATTGGTAGAAAAATATTCAATGACCCGGTTTATGGGTTCATCACCATAGAGAATGAATTATTGTTTGATATCATCGAACATCCCTGGTTTCAGCGATTGCGCAGGATCAAACAATTGGGAATGACCGATATGGTTTATCCCGGTGCCCTGCACACCAGGTTTCATCACTCCATCGGGGCCATGCACCTTATGACCCAGGCCATCTATGCGCTTAAACTGAAAGGTGTTAAGATCGACAAGCAAGAAGCCCAGGATGCTGCCATTGCTATCCTTCTTCACGATATCGGGCACGGTCCTTTCAGCCATGCCCTCGAGCATTCCATCATCGAAAATATCAATCATGAAATGCTTTCCCGGCTGTATATGCGTAAATTGAATGATGAATTTGACGGGAGGCTTGAAGGAGCCATAAGCATCTTTGACAATAGCTGTGATCGTAAATTCCTGCATCAGCTGGTTTCCAGTCAACTGGATATGGACAGGCTGGATTACCTCAAGAGAGACAGCTTTTATACCGGAGTTTCAGAAGGCGTGATCAATGCAGAGCGCATCATAAAAATGCTGTTTGTGGCTGACGATAAGATCGTTGTGGAAGAAAAAGGCATTTATTCGATTGAAAATTTTATCATCGCCCGCCGGCTGATGTACTGGCAGGTATATTTGCATAAAACCGTTCTTTCTGCAGAAAATATGCTTGTGAAT
The DNA here is from genome assembly GCA_964487735.1 of uncultured Bacteroidales bacterium. Lineage (GTDB taxonomy): Bacteria > Bacteroidota > Bacteroidia > Bacteroidales > B18-G4 > B18-G4. The sequence goes on from CAZASJ010000076.1 coordinate 13,912, forward strand.
ATCCTTCGGAGGGCCGGTGAAATTACGCGCAGGGGTGAGGATCTCTTTACGACCGATGTATTGGGTTATTTCCTCAAAGCACGTATAGGACAAAAAGAATTAATGCATGATCCGGAGGTGTTGGAAAACTTTTCGCATCTGGATGATTATGATATTTATGCTGCCATTAAGGCCTGGGCAAGAGCAGAGGATCCTGTCCTCTCCCGACTGTGCACAATGCTGCTAAACCGTGAACTTTTTGGTACGGAGCTGGAAAATGATGCCTTCGATGAAGAAAAAATTGAAAGATTGAGGGATGCCATTTCGCGTGAATATAATTTATCGAAAGAAGATGCCTCCTATTTTCTTGTTACAGATTCTACTGAAAACCATGCATATCATCCCAAGAGTGATAAAATAAATATTCAGTATAAATCAGGCGAATTGGTTGACATAGCGAATGCATCCGATCAGCTAAACATTACCGTCCTGCACAAAACAGTAACAAAGTATTTTCTTTGCTACCCGAAACAATTCAGGGATTGTTTATAAATGATCAAAAAAATAGCGGTTTGTAAATTTGATAAAACCGTAACATTGCAATTGAAATAGGAAAATAAAATGGAATTTAAAGCGCGACAGATAGCAGAGATCCTGGGTGGAGAAATTGAAGGCAATGCGGAAGTTTCAATCAGCCGTGTGATCAAGATTGATGAAGGCGATAAGGGTGGACTTAGTTTTCTTGCCAATCCTAAATACGAATCATTCATTTATACCAGCGGAGCTGATATTATTATTGTTGGTAAGGACTTTGTCCCTGAAAAGAAAATTAACGCAACCCTTATAAAGGTTGAAGACCCCTACCTGGCGATAGCGGCATTGCTTGAGATCTATAATAAGATGAAACTCGAAAAATCCGGCATCAGCAAGCTGGCATTTATCGATGCAACGGCCAGTATTGGCCGGGACGTATACATAGGGGAGTATGCCTTTATTGGAAAAGAAGCCGTAGTTGCCGACGGAGCAAAAATTTATCCAAACACATATATCGGTGATTTTTCAAAGCTTGGAGAAGGAAGCATGGTCTTTCCAGGTGCCAGATTGTATCACGATACTGTAGTAGGAAAAGACTGCATCATTCATGCAGGGGTGATTATTGGTGGGGATGGATTTGGTTTTGCACCGAATGAAAAGGGTGAATACATTAAGGTTGCCCAAACAGGAAATGTTGTATTGGAAGATAATGTAGAGGTTGGATCAAATACAACCATCGACAGGGCTACCATTGGCTCAACCATCATTCGTAAGGGGGTGAAGCTTGATAACCTTATTCAGATCGCCCATAATGTGGAGATCGGTGAAAATACGGTCATTGCTGCACAAACCGGTGTTTCCGGCTCGACCAAGATCGGCAAGAACTGCATGATTGGCGGCCAGGTGGGGATTGTGGGCCATATCAGGATCGGCGACAATGTAAAGATCCAGGCTCAGGCAGGGGTGCCTTCAAATGTCAAGGATGGAGAGGTGATCATGGGTTCGCCGGCCATCAACCTCAGACAGTATATGAAATCCTATATCCATTTCAAAAACCTGCAAACAATTGTGGACAGGCTGGATGAATTGGAGAAAAAAGTTGGTGGTAAAGATTGCTGTTAAATAAGGTTTTGCCTGTGTCCCTTGCTGAAAAACTTCTTCAATCATAAATCGTGCAATCTTCTATCTTCTCTCGCCTTCTTCCATCACCCGTTGGCGCGCGTCTTTGAC
>CAZASJ010000077.1:0-1952 GCA_964487735.1 uncultured Bacteroidales bacterium
TGGCGATATATTGCAATGGATTGAATCAAATAATTCCTCGTGGCTTGCCACGAGGATAGTCAATTTAAGAATTTCCTTTATTGCAGCTTACATAAAAAAGGCCGCATTTCTGCAGCCTTTCATTCTTTGTTCTTTTATTTCGCTCTTCTAAACGCCAAAGGCTTCTTTGATCTTATCTACGTAATCAAGCTTCTCCCAGGCAAAGAAGGTGACTTCTTTTGTGAAATTAGGTTCGCCGCCGTTTACAGCTAGTTCTGGATTCTTTGGGTCATAAAAAACCTTTACATTTTCGGTAAATGTTTTACGTCCGAAATGTCCGTAAGAAGCTGTTTTTTCAAAAATTGGGTTTTTAAGCCCAAAACGGCTAATGATCCCGTGTGGCGTGAGGTCGAATAGTTTGTCCAGCACTTTTGCGATTTCTCCATCCGTCATAACATTGCCGTTTTTGTCTTTTACATTGGCCGAACCAAAGGTGTTGACAAACAGGCCAACATGTTCTTTTCTTCCAATGGCATATGCTACCTGAATAAGGGCTTCTCCTGCAATACCAGCAGCAACAAGGTTTTTGGCAATATGCCTGGTGGCATAAGCCGCTGAACGGTCAACTTTTGAAGCATCCTTTCCTGAAAAAGCACCACCGCCATGTGCACCGCGTCCACCATAGGTGTCCACGATGATCTTGCGTCCGGTAAGCCCGGTGTCTCCGTGTGGCCCACCGATCACAAACTTGCCTGTTGGATTCACAAACAATTTAAAGTCATTTTTGAAGAGTTTGCTGATATTTTCAGGGACCCCATTGCTTTTGAGCACTCTTGGAATAAGGATAGTTCTTACATCATCCTCGATCTTTTTAAGCATGCGATCATCGTTGTCATCGAAGTCGTCATGCTGCGTTGAGATCACGATGGTGTCGATGCGTTGAGGGACATGCTTATCATCATATTCAACAGTGATCTGTGATTTTGAATCAGGACGCAGATAGGTCATTTCCTTGCCTTCTTTTCTGATGGCTGCCAGTTCTTGCAGAAAAATATGTGCAAGTTCAATAGGCATGGGCATGTAATTTGGCATCTCTGAACAGGCATAGCCAAACATCATTCCCTGGTCGCCTGCTCCCTGGTCTTCTTCCCTGGCCCGGTTGACGCCCATGTTGATATCGCCTGATTGTTCATGAATGGTACTGATAACACCACATGAATCGGCATCGAATTTATAAGCTGATTTGGTATAGCCGATCTTGCGGATCGTATTTCTGGCCACATCATCGATGTTCACCCATCCGGAGGTTCTAACCTCGCCGGCACAAACAGCCAGACCTGTTGTAACGAGGGTCTCGCAAGCCACCTTGGAGTTGGGGTCATGCTTCAGGAATTCATCAAGCAAGGCATCTGAAATCTGATCTGCTACTTTATCGGGATGTCCTTCCGACACTGATTCTGATGTAAATAAAAATCCCATATCTGTATTATTCTGTGTGTTTATTTGAGTTCGCATCCATCAGGCACTTAAAGATGCCTTATTTGGAATGGGTCTGCAAATGTAATAAATGTTATTTATTTTTCAGGATTCGGGGCAGTAGTAAGTGCCTGAAAAACTTCTTCAAGACTCTGCTGTTCCCTGTTAAGAGAGAGCACCGAGACCTTACTGGCGACCGCAAAATTAAAAATATCTTCCCTGATATCTTTCTCCTGTGATGCTTCAATTTCCCAACTGTTCCCTTCCTGATGACTGGCAGCGATAAGTCCTTTGATATTCCTTAGCTTTTCACCATCTACCTTTCCGCTGAATTCAATTTGGATAATGTCTTTTCCGGCTGTCCGCTTGGAAAGGTTGGCGGTTGTATCATCAGCCACGATTTTCCCCATATGGATAATTATAGAACGGCTGCAGATGGCTTTCACCTCCTGCATGATGTGGGTGCTGAGCATCACGGTGCGCTCCTCACCCAGGCG
>CAZASJ010000077.1:1962-15490 GCA_964487735.1 uncultured Bacteroidales bacterium
CAATACGGTTTTCTCTTTTCCGATCTCCTGTATGAGTGATCGTATCTCCAAAAGCTGGTTCGGATCCAGGCCTGAGGTAGGCTCATCCAATATCAGTACGGATGGATCATGCAAAAGGGCCTGGGCAATGCCAACACGCTGTCGATAGCCTTTTGACAAGGCTCCGATCTTTTTGTTCTGTTCAAGGCCAAGGCCCGTTATATCAATGATCTCATTTACTCTTGCTTTTCTGATGCGCCCGATTTTATGTATTCCAGCGAGAAAGTGAAGGTATTCCCTTACATACATGTCGAGATACAAAGGATTGTGCTCGGGCAAATAACCTACGCGTTTCTTTACTTCAATTTCTTGCTCAAAAATGTCGAAACCATCTATAGTTGCTTCTCCGGAAGTGGGTGGAAGGAAACAACTGATGATTTTCATCATGGTTGATTTCCCTGCACCATTCGGCCCCAATAATCCAACCACTTCACCTGCATTGATCTCAAGCGAAACAGCATCCAGGGCTTTTTGTTTACCGTATATTTTTGTTATTTCTTTCGTTATAATCGACATTTCTATGATTTAATTTGTGTTGCAAAAATACTAAATTTCCTCTTAGTAGAGGCGGATCAATTCCCATATGTGCTTCTATATGCGAACTTAATCGATATAGATTTGTTATCTTTGTTCGCAATATTATTGTAACGGCTTTTGCCGGATCTTATTTCTGATTAATATAATTACGATGCCCCGAATAATTACATTGCTTATTTCCTTAAGCCTGTTATTAACAGTAGGTATATCTTATACTCAGAATTTTAACCTTGTCGATGCAGGTTTTGATGTATGCCTGAGCCCGACAGCCGCTTGGGCCGATATCGATAATGATGGAGACCTGGATGTATTCTGCTCCGGCCTGGATGCATCTTCCACTCCTGCTGCACATTTATACAGAAATGACGGTTCCGGAGTTTTTACGGAAATAAGCAGTTCGATTACGGGTGTTCAATTTGGGGCTTCAGCCTTTGGCGATATGAATAATGATGGCCTTATCGACCTCGTCCTGACGGGATTGGCAGGGAGTTCAAAAATAAGTCGCATATACAGAAATGATGGCGGTGGTACATTCACGGATATTGGTGCCTCCCTTACCGGCCTGTCGAATGGTGATGCAGCCTGGGCCGACTATGACAATGACGGTATGCTTGATCTCCTGATCTCAGGTACGTCTGCATCAGCTACGCCACAGACAATATTATACCATAACAATGGCAATGAAAGCTTTTCCAATGCTGCTGCCGGCCTTACCGGCCTTACTGATGGAGCAATTGGATGGAGTGATGTTGACCTCGATGGTGATATGGATTTTGCTATTTGTGGCATTGATAATTCACAACAGCCCAGGACCATAGTATACATAAATAATAATAGTAGTTTTAGTGAAATGGGAGCAGGGCTGAGTGGTTTAAAGGAGTCATCCCTTGCCTGGGGCGATTATAACAATAATTCATATCCGGACCTGATCCTGGCGGGGGCCGATAATAACGGTCTTTCTAAAACACTGGTCTATAAAAATAATAATGGTGCTTCATTTACTGCCCTGAGTACTTCCTTTAATGGAATTTCATCCGGAACATCACTATGGGGTGATTTTAATAATGATGGTGCACTTGATTTTATTGTGGCCGGAAAAAATAGTTCAGGTGGCTTTCCTCCTGCTCCGCCGCAAAACCAGGTGATGAAGCTCTACCTGAATCAAGGTGGGGATCAGTTTCAGTCCAATGAAATAATCTTGCCTACTCCATTTAATAATGTTATTGTTTGTGCCGATTTTGATGGCGATAGCGACCTGGATCTTTTTGTAAGTGGATCTTTTATCAATCCAATCAATGTACTTGATGAGGTTGCTGTTTTGTTCAGAAATGAAATCCTTGCGGGAAACACTCCTCCCTCGGCTCCCGCTGGGCTGACATATGAAATGGGAACAAATGGGCTAAGCATCCAATGGAATGCTTCCACAGATGATCATACACCTTCAGCAGGATTAAATTATAATATGCGCATTGGATCCCAGGCTGATAATATGGATTTCATGCCAGTTATGGCTGATCTTTCGAATGGATACAGAGAAGTCGTTTCTATAGGTAACACATCAGGAACTACAAACTGGTCTATAAATGGATTGGATTTTGGACAATATTATGTCTCCGTTCAGGCCATTGATCATAGTTATGCCGGCTCGGCATTTTCATCAAACCTTGTAGTTGATTATGCTCCCACAGCCAGTTTTGCAATGCCTGATTCAGTTTGCATACTTGTGCAGGCAAGCATTGCCTATACCGGGAATGCATCTGCCAACGCACAATACAACTGGGATTTTGATGGTGGAGTTATTGTATCCGGATCAGGGCAGGGGCCCTATCAGGTTTATTGGACTTCAGCTGGAATGAAGCATGTAAGCCTTATTGTTTCGGAAAACGGGGTAACATCCGGTCAGGTGACAAACAATATAGTGATCAGTAATTACCCTCCTGAACCAGGGCTCATCAGTGGTGATAATGAAATCTGTCAGGGGACATTGACAGGCGAATACCTGGTGTCTCCACTGGTAGGGGTATCCGTGTATGAATGGGGAATAAACCCAATAGAGGCAGGTTCTATTTCAGGATCTGGCGTCATTTCACAGGTGATCTGGAATATCAGCTATAGTGGAAATGCCTATATTTTCGTCAGGGGCGTAAATTCCTGTGGACCGGGCCAATATTCTGATAGCCTGGAAGTCGAAATTAACCCTCTTCCCGGGAAACCCGGAAAGCCATCAGGACCTGAACAACTTTGCAAAAACCCTCAGAATACATTTTATTCAAGTAGTGGGTCCGTGTTTGCAATGGGTTACCAATGGTATTTATTGCCGGCAACAGCAGGAACACTTATCAACAACGGACCGGAAGCAGAAGTCAATTGGTCGGGAGATTTTAGCGGTGTAGCAAAAATATTTCTTCGATCTTATAATGATTGCGGATCGGGCCCAAAATCAGATACCTTGTTCGTGAATGTATTGATACCCCCGCTTGCCGATGCAGGAGCCGACCAGGTTATTCCTTTCGAATCATCTACTCAGTTGCATGGTCTTGCTTCCGGAGGATCCGGAGATTATTCTTATTTCTGGATGCCAGATGATTTCTTGCTGGATCCTTCTATTGCAGAGCCCACGACCATAGCCCTTACACAAAGCAGGCAATTTATCTTAATGGTAACAGATGAAGTTAGCGGATGTCCTGACAATGATGAGATGATCGTTAGCGTAACGGGTGGCCCTTTAAGTGTGATTGCTTCTTCCAGTCCTGAGGAAGTATGTGAAAATGAGGATGTTCAACTGCTGGCCCTTGCCGGTGGTGGTTCAGGAGATTATATTTTCAGCTGGACGTCATCCCCTGAAGGATTTACTTCTTCGGAGGCTGATCCTGTTGCCAATCCGGGATTTAGTACAATTTATTATATAAGTGTTTTTGATGGTACCGATACTGTTTCAGACAGTGTATTGGTCAGCGTAAACCCTTTGCCAATGCAACCGGGCCCTATTTCCGGCCCGGAGGAGATATGTGCAGGAGAAGAACACATCTTGTTTGAGATCGAGACGGTTCCATATGCCACCAAATACCTTTGGACCTTTGGCGATGGAATTTACGGAAGTTCCGACAGCACATCTGTTTTACTCAGCTTTTCGGCTGGTCTGTTGCCGGGGTTTGATACGATATCGGTGAGAGCAATAAACGCATGTGGTTTAGGAGCTGTTTCAGCATTCGTGATCGAAGTGAAAATTGCTCCTGAACGGCCTGGAATTATATGGGGTCCGGATACCTTGTGTACAACAACGGATACGATCAGTCATTATACACTTGAAGAAGCTGTTTTAGGAGCCACTTCATATGAATGGGCCATCCTCCCCGAGGAAGCCGGGACCATCTTTGGAAACACAGTGGAAGCGGAAGTACACTGGTACAAGAACTGGGAAGGGGAAGCCATTATCCTATTGCGTGCACAAAGTGAATGCGGATACTCCGATTGGTCGGAACCCTATAGTGTGAATGCATACAATTGTGTAGGAATCATTGATTCGGAAGCATTGCCGGCAAAATTGTTCGTATATCCCAATCCCGCCAGGGATGTATTGAATGTTGTATGCGATTTTCCCGGCAGGGATGCTGAAATGACATTTGTTATGACTGATCTGTATGGCAGAAAGTGGATCGAGATCAGTGTTTCAGGGGAGGCAATACATCAAAAAATAAATATCAGCACTCTCCCCGGGGGACTGTATATTATTAACCTGTTTAACAATTTTGGATTGCTTGGCAGTGGCAAAATCATTGTCCTAAAATAAGCATGCGATCGTCAGGTATTGTATTTCCGGGGATTAACAAGTTTTGAACACATAAATTGCCAAATTATCAACAAATTATTGTTTATAAAGTTTGGTATTAAAAAAACTTAATTCTATCTTTGCACCCCCTTTTTGAGGGTTGGAAGAGTCTGACGTTGAAAATTTAAGAATCATAATGGATACATTAAGTTACAAAACAGTTAGTGCGAATAAGCAAACTGTAAATAAAGAATGGCTTTTGATTGATGCTGAAGGAATGGTTTTAGGCCGTCTGGCATCGGAAGTTGCTATGTTATTACGCGGAAAACGCAAACCAGAGTATACTCCTCATGTGGATTGTGGCGACAATGTTGTTATAATCAATGCTGAGAAGATCCAGCTGAGTGGGAAAAAATGGGATGATAAGGTATATCTCCGTCATTCTGGCTATCCGGGTGGATTGCGCAGCAGGACAGCAAAAGAAGTTCTGGAAAAATTCCCTGAGAGAATCATTGAACATGCTGTTAAAGGTATGCTTCCTAAAAACAGGCTTGGTGCTGATTTATTCAGGAACCTTTTTGTATATGTTGGACCAGAGCATAAACAAGAAGCCCAGCAACCCAAAGAACATAAAATAAATAAATAAATAATCATGGACGTTATTAATGCTTTAGGCAGAAGGAAAAAGGCCATTGCAAGAATTTATCTCAAAGAAGGCAAGGGAGAGATTATTATCAATAAGAGAGAATACAAAGAATATTTCTCTACCAGCATCCTTCAGTATGTAGTTCAGCAGCCTTTTTTGCTTACCAATACCGAGTCCAAGTATGATCTTCATGTTAATCTTGATGGCGGTGGTATCACCGGGCAGGCCGAAGCTCTTCGTCTTGCTATTTCAAGGGCACTGATCAAGATCGACCCTGAGTACAGGCCAGTTTTGAAAGCTAATGGCTTGCTGAGGAGAGACCCGAGGATGGTTGAGCGTAAAAAACCAGGCCAGAAAAAAGCACGTAAGAAATTCCAGTTCAGTAAACGTTAATATTTTACCTGACTCCGGATCGTGTTTAGAATCTAAATTGTCAAGACCATTACGTAAGTGCTACTTGATGATTGCTTTTAAAGAATGTAAACAATAATTAAAAAAATGGCAAGAACAACTTTTGAAGAAATGTTAGATGCAGGTGTGCACTTTGGCCACCTCAAAAGGAAGTGGAACCCAAATATGGCTCCATATATCTTTATGGAACGTAACGGGATTCATATTCTCGACCTTTACAAATCAATGGCTAAGCTAGAAGAAGCTGCCTCAGCTATGAAACAGGTTGCCAAATCAGGCAAGAAGATCCTTTTTGTTGCTACTAAAAAACAAGCCAAGGAGATCGTTGCCGAGCAGGTGAAACGTGTTAACATGCCCTACGTAACTGAAAGATGGCCGGGTGGTATGCTTACCAACTTTGCTACCATCAGGAAAGCAGTAAGGAAAATGGCTTCGATTGATAAGATGCTGAGCCAGGATACATACATGAACCTTTCAAAAAGGGAAAAACTTCAAATTAGCCGTGAACGTGCGAAACTGGAAAAACAACTTGGTAGTATTTCTGACCTTAACCGTCTTCCATCAGCAATTTTTGTCGTAGATATCCTCAAAGAAAAAATTTCTATCGCTGAAGCCAGGAAGCTGAATATTCCAACCTTTGCTATGGTGGATACAAATTCAGACCCTACCCTCATCGATTTTCCTGTTCCTTCCAACGATGATGCATCAAAATCAATACAGCTTATTGTTAAGGTAATGGTTGATGCCATTGAAGAAGGACTGGCAGAAAGAAAAGTAGAGAAAGACAATAAAGATCAGGAAGATATTGATGAAGCAGCAGCTAAAGAAATGGATAGCAAAGTTGTGGAAGAATATGGTGATCTTGAAGACCAGGAAGCAGAAAAACTGGTTAAAAAAGGTGAAAAGATTCCTCTTAAAACCAGCGAAGGTGAAAAGAAAGAAGCCGGAAAACGCCCAAGGAAACCAATCGGCAAATCAAAAAAATAAATCAATAAGTTAGTAAACAATCAAATAGTATTTTAAAATGGCAAATATTACAGCTGCTGAAGTAAACAACTTGCGTAAGATGACCGGGGCCGGTATGATGGATTGCAAGAAAGCCCTGATCGATAGCGACGGAGATGTTGAAAAGGCCATCGATATACTCAGAAAAAAAGGACAAAAAATTGCTGCTAAACGTGCAGATAAATCTGCCAGTGAGGGGATTGTTCTTTCTGCTACAAATGAAGCCGGAAATTTCGCGGCTATTGTAATGGTAAACTGCGAAACTGATTTTGTTTCTAAAAATCAGGATTTTGTCGATTTTACTAAATCCATTGTGGAGCTCGCTATCAAAAAGGCTCCTAAAACAATTGATGAGTTAAACAGCCTTGATCTTAATGGACGTACTGTTGAAGAGAATATTAGCGACCAGATGGGAAAAATTGGCGAAAGCATTAAACTTGGTGAATATGAAATGATGGAAGCACCCAAAGTTTTTGCTTACAACCACCAGGGAAACAGGCTTGCTACCATCCTCGGATTGAACAAAGTTGATGGTGAAAAGATTGATCAGGTTGGACGTGAGCTGGCAATGCAAGTTGCTGCCATGAGTCCTGTCGCCGTTGATAAAGACAACATCGATCAGGCCATTATAGATAAAGAAATTGAAATTGGAAAAGATCAGGCACGCCAGGAAGGCAAACCTGAAGAGATGCTCGAAAAGATCGCTATGGGTAAGCTTAATAAATTCATGAAGGAAAATACCCTGCTCAACCAGGAATTCGTTCGTGAAGGGAAGAAATCTGTACGTGAATATCTTGCAGAAACGGATAAAGACCTTACAGTAACCGGATTTAAAAGGGTTATGCTTGGAGCGTAATTCTTTGGATACTTAAAAAAAGGCGAACCCCTGGGTTCGCCTTTTTTTTTGCTTTTGACATTCGGGATCAGTTGTATTCGATCCTTGATCATAATAGACTTCGGACTTTTCTATCCCAGCAGATCCTTTACAATCATGGAGATCTCCTTGTTATCGGCTTTTCCAGCCAATTTCTTGGATGATATCCCCATGACTTTTCCCATATCTTTTATGCTTTCTGCACCAGTCTCGGTGATGATGCTTTTTACGATTTCCCTTAATTCATCACCGCTGATTTGTTCAGGTAAATATTTCTCAATGATTCCTGCCTGGAACTCTTCTTCCTCTGCAAGCTCCGGACGGTCTTTTTCGCGGTAAATAACAGCAGATTCCTTCCTTTGTTTGACAAGTTTCTTGAGCAAGGCCATTTCCAGGTCATGCGGAATCTCCCCCGTCGAGCCCTTTCCTGTTTTCAGGATCAACAAGCCTGATTTGATTGCCCGCAATGCTTCCAGCTTTTTTGCATCCTTTGCCAGCATTGCATTCTTAATGTCTTCATTGATTTGTTCTGCTAATGTCATGATGGTATTTTTGTTGTAAAGTTAAGAAAATTGGGATTATAAGCTTGAATGATCAAAAGCATTCGACAGGGATGCTGGATACTTCACCTTCGCTTTTCATCATCCAAAGCCACGGCGAAGGATGAAAAGCTTCGGTGAACAAAGTGGATACTGGTCTCTGGTCACTAAATATCAAACGAGAATCCATAATCCAGCGCCTCCTCTGTCCTTTTAACGAAAGAGGATAATCCATAATTTATGAGGGGTACTGAACCTGGCAAAATACGCCATGACCGGATAAAAATAGAGGGATTTAATCTACATTATCGTGTAAAAAGGAGTTATCCGATTTCAATTCCGCACCATCTTCATCCCCTTCAGAGAGTGTGAATTTTGATATTTTGCTGTCTTCTGAAGGCTTTTCATCAGAAAGTTCCACGTTCTTGCGACGATAAGCCGGTTCAGATTCTAATTCTGTCAAGCCTCCCGGAGACTTGAGTTTGATCGACATCTGGCGTAAACGTTCTATTCTTTCTTTGGTCCTTTTTTCCAACGATTCTTTTTCTTCTTTGCTGACAAGCTCTTCATCTTCAATATCAGGTTTTCTAACAGCAGGTATTTCACTGATCTGGAACTCTATCGTTTCCGGCCTTTTCACTTCTTCATGATGAGCGCTGAATTCAGATGAAGGCTCAGCTTCGTTTATTTCTGGTATCCTATCCTCCAGGTTGAACACAACTTTTGGTTTTTCGTCTGAAGTCCTATTTGTGATCGGATCTTTATCATCTGATTCATCATGTATGATCAATCTGATCTCATCAACGTCTTCTTCACCATCATCTTCATCAAAAACAGGCTCAATTGCAGGCCTTGTGGGCCTGGGAAGTGTCACTTCTTTGGGCGTTTCTGTTTTGGGATGATTTCCATATAAATCGAATTCAACCTTTTTAGGCTCAACGTGAATTTGCTTGTCGAATCCTGTGGCTACAACGGTTACCCGGATATTTTCGCCCAGTGAGTCATCACGCCCTGCGCCCCAAATTATCTCAACCTGCTGGCCGGCTTCATCAAGGATGTATTCAGTGATCTCAGTGATCTCATCCATGGATATTTCATTGTTGCCTGACGACAGATAAAGGAGGATGTCGTTGGTGCCTTTGATATCGTTGTCGTCGAGAAGGGGAGAGTTCAGCGCCATCGAAATGGCATTTCTTGCCCTGTTATCGCCTTCGGCAGTACCGGTGCCCATAATAGCAACACCGCTGTTTTTCATCACTGTATTTACATCCTTGAAGTCGATGTTTACATAGGCTTTAACGGTGATGATCTCTGCAATACCCTTGGCGGCTGTTAACAGCACATTGTCGGCTATCCTGAATGCTTCCGAAAGCCCCAGGTTGCCATAAAGCTCGCGCAATTTATCGTTGCTGATGATGAGAACGGCATCTACATATTTTCTGAGTTCTTCGATGCCCCTGTCGGCCTGCTGTTTTCTTTTCCTGCCCTCAAAACTGAAAGGCATGGTAACGATGGCCACAACAAGTATCTTGTTTACTTCCTCATCTTCAAGGTCAATTTCTTTGGCCAGTCTGGCAATAACCGGTGCTGCTCCTGTGCCGGTACCACCACCCATACCGGCAGTGATGAAAAGCATTTCAGTATTGTTTGACAGAAACGCTTTTATCTCTTCTGATTTTTCGATTGCTGCATTTTCAGCTACCAGTGGAACGGATCCTGCTCCCAGCCCTTTTTTACCAAGGCTGATCTTATTTGGAACAGGACTAACATCCAGTGCCTGTGCATCTGTGTTGCATACGATGAAGTCAACACCGGTGATACCCTGCTCGTACATATGGTTTACAGCATTGCTTCCACCCCCTCCAACACCAAGTACCTTGATGATAGACGACTGGTTCTTAGGCATTTCGAATTTAAACATATCCTCCATTTTGGTCTATTTAAATTTAGATTATTAAATTGCGACGTTTAGTGGCTAATTTTTTTTTTATTAACAATGTAATTGTTGATTAATCAGTCCATCTGATCCTTTTCAAACCAATCCTGGATTGTCTTAAGAAAATTGGTTTGCCTGGGCTGTCTTTCAGTTTTTGGTTTGCCCTTTTTCTTATCAACTTTTACAGTTTCCTTTCCTTTTTCTTTTGCCAGGCGGGTTACGCCTTCAATTACAAGGCCGATGCCTGTTGAGTACATAGGGCTGGCCATTTCATCCGGTACATCCTTGGCAAGGTGTTCGTTGGGATAACCTATACGGGTGTCCATGCCTGTAATGAACTCCGTTAGCTGAACAAGGTGCTTAAGCAATGCTCCTCCACCGGTAAGGACAATGCCTCCGATAAGTTTCTTTTCGTATCCTGAGTTTTTGATCTCATAATAAATATGATCAATGATCTCTTCCATCCTTGCCTGGATAATACTTGCAAGATTTTTTAGTGTGATCTCCTTAGGTGGTCTGCCCCTTAGTCCGGGAATGGCCACTACCTCTTCATCTCTGTTTTCACTTGCTAGCGACGATCCGAATTTTACTTTCAGCTCTTCCGCATGTTTTTTGATGATGGTACAACCTTCTTTTACGTCTTCTGTGATAATATCTCCTCCAAAAGGAATAACAGCCGTATGCCTGATAATCCCATCCTGGAATATGGCAATATCTGTGGTACCGCCACCGATATCCACTAAAGCTACCCCTGCTTCCTTTTCTTCTTCATTCAACACTGCTTCGGCTGATGCAATGGGTTCAAGGATAAGGTCAACTACCTCAAGGCCTGCCTTCCGAACGCATTTATATATGTTCTTTGCAGCTGCAGTTTGTCCGATGATGATATGAAAGTTAGCTTCCAATGAATTTCCCAGCATGCCTACAGGTTGTTTGATCCCTTGCTCGGCATCGATGATATACTCTTGGGGGATGACGTCTATGATCTCCTCACCGGGTGCCATGTTCAGGTTGTACATATTGGTGTTGAGCGTATCAATATCCTGCTGGCTGATCTCTTCATCTATATTTTTCCTGATTATGCTTCCATGATGCTGCAGACTTTTAATGTGTTGTCCGGCTATACCGACATTTACATATTTAATATCTACTCCAGATGTTTGCTCTGCCTGCGCTACTGCGATCTTAATAGAATTTACAGTATTTTCTATATTGGAAACAACACCACGCTTTACCCCGATTGACTCCGTTCGTCCGTGCCCCAGGATCTCGATCTTACCATGCTCGTTTTTTCTTCCTACGATGGCAGCAATCTTAGTCGTGCCAATATCAAGTCCTACAATAATTTCTGAATTTTCCATGATCTTATTTTTTTGAACAGATTACTTGATTTTTATATCTTAAATCGATGGATTTATAGTCGATCCATCCTGCTTTGCCGGCACCTTGCATATAATAGGTCTCCAGCTTTTCAAATTTCTCTTCCATATCGTCGAAACCTCCAAAATGAATGAGATAATTTCCAACCATTGGTGTAATTTCAAGCTCAGCATTTTTGTTGACCCAGATTTGAGTTAGCAACTTGCTGAGAAAGGATGATCCATTAATATATAGCGCCATCCGATAAAGTTTTCGTGTAATGGATCTTGCAGGGAGGGAGTCAATATGAAAATTCTTATGCTGCGAGAAATCTATTTTATCCCCAATATTTCCGTTTGCAATGATCACCCTGGCGGGATGCCCGCTGTTGATTGGCATGATCATACCATCCATGTCAATATAAAAGGCAGTTCCATACTTATTTGTGACCCTGATAATGGCATCCCTCAAGCTTACCCTGACCGTGATATGGCCCCTGATACCTGAATTGATACTGGCATGGCTGATATATGGGATGTCTTTCAGGATATCATTTATCCTGTGCATATCGATCTCATTCAGTTTCCGGCCTTCTAGGGTATCCGTCTCCGCTATTATAATCTCCCTGATATCATCTGCAGTGATGAGAGGGTAAGTGCTTCCGTCCGTAATTTCCAGGTCCAGTCCACTGCATACAGTTTCATCATGCCTCTCACTGACAAATGCCAGGGCATAAACCACTCCTGCAAGCAGCAGTAACCAGAAAACCATATTTAAGATCTTTCTCATTCTATTTTGTCAGCATTTCCCTGATGGGTATTATTATTTGATCAATATTTCCTGCTCCCATTGTAAGCAATACTTCAGGTTTATTTTTGCTTAGCAGCATGGGCAGATCATCCATGTTGCACAATTGTTTATTCCCATGATGGATTTTTTTCAGCAACATCGCTGAATCCACCCCTTCAATAGCCTCTTCCCTTGCAGGGTAAATATCAAGGAGGATTACTTCATCCAGTGCTCCCAGCGCTGCAGCAAAACCGTCGGCAAAATCGCGTGTCCTGGTATACAGGTGAGGTTGAAAAACCCCTGTTAATTTGTTGTCAGGATAAAGTTTCCTTGCAGTATCAATACAGGCAGCTATTTCATCGGGGTGATGTGCATAATCATCGATAAATATCACATCTCCCTGGAGGATGTATTCAAACCTTCTTTTAACCCCGGTATAAGATTCAAGGCCGGCTTTTATTTCATCCATTTTCAAGCCGGCTTGAAGACATACTGACGCCGCTGCGGTGGCATTCTCAATATTATGCATCCCGGGCACCTGCATACGGATGTTTACAGCCTTTTCTCCTGAATTCAGCTTGAAAAAATAGTGATGGTCACTGATCTCCACATTTGTTATTTTGATATCAGCATCAGCCCCACTTCCATAAACAATTGTGTTTAGGGGTGTTCTGATCTGATCTTTTATGCTCTCATGAAGGATGACGGTGCCGTCGGGTTTTGTTTGGCCAATAAACTGGCTGAAAGATTCCTTCATATTCTCAAGCGATCCATAGATATCGAGGTGATCAGCTGCCAGTGTTGATACGACTGTTATTTTAGGATGAAGATTCAGGAACGACCTGTCGTATTCATCTGCTTCAGCAATCAGAAACATGCTTTTGCCAGCCCTCAGCATATTGGTTTCGTAGTTGTTCATGATACCGCCAATGAGGGCTGTGATCGCATGATCGGAATATCGGAAAATATGGGCTGTCATGGAGGAAATGCTGGTTTTTCCATGGGTTCCGGCAATAGCAATGGTGTCGAAACCATCTGCGATCATGCCCAATACTTCAGCCCTTTTTCTGATGTTGAATTTTAGTTCTCTGCAATATGCAAGCTCCATGTTTGATTTTGGTATGGCAGGCGTATAAATAACCATTCCGGCATCGCAGGGGATGTATGCAGGATCATCTTTATAATGAATGTTTATGCCCTCTTTTTCCAGCTCACGTGACAAGGGAGTGGGCATACGGTCATAGCCGGAAACTTCCTTGCCCATTTGCTTGAAATATCGTGCCAGGGCACTCATGCCGATGCCACCAATACCAATCAGGTAAATTGTATTTGTTTCGAGCCCTTTCATCTTGTTTCAAGCAGTTTCATCACTTCATCTATGATCTTTTCAGTTGCATCCGGAAGTGCCAGCTTTCGGAGAGCCTCACTCATCTTCTTTTGTTTTTCAGGGTTCTCCAGAATCTCAACCAGCGCAGGAATGAGTTTTATGTCCAATTCATTGTCAGGGACCAGTATCCCGGCATTCTTATCTGTGAGTGCAATGGCATTTTTCGTTTGATGGTCTTCGGCTGCACTGGGCAGTGGAAATTTCTCTGCAACTCATCGATGAGGTCAAGGCGGCCGA
>CAZASJ010000078.1:0-15400 GCA_964487735.1 uncultured Bacteroidales bacterium
AGAACCCGGTACCCATATTGAATGATGATATCCTAATGGAGATTGATAGTGAAGAAGGCTGATTGGAGAATCCATAATCCGTAATTCATAATCCATAATAGGGGTATCTGGTCACTGCTTCCCCGTCCCCCGTCCCCCGTCCCCCGTAACTGATACCCTACTACGCATCAATATTTGCATACTTCGCATTCTTTTCAATAAACTCCCTGCGAGGAGGAACTTCATCGCCCATAAGCATGGAGAATACACGATCGGCTTCGGTGGCATTATCAATGGTGATTTGCCTGAGTGTACGGAAAGAAGGATCCATTGTGGTATTCCAGAGTTGCTCAGCATTCATTTCACCAAGACCTTTATAACGTTGGATGTGGATGCCTTTTTCACCATCAGGACTGAGTTCAAGGGTTACCCTGGTTCTTTCTTCTTCCGACCAGCAATAACGTTCTTCTTTACCTTTGCGGAGCAGGTAGAGTGGAGGTGTTGCAACATAAACATATCCTCTTTCGATCAGCTCGCGCATATAGCGGAAAAAGAAGGTAAGGATAAGGGTTGCGATATGCGATCCATCCACGTCAGCATCCGTCATGATAATGATCTTATGATAACGCAGCTTGATGATGTTGAGAGCCAGGCTGTCATCTTCGGTTCCGATAGAAACGCCGAGGGCCGTAAACATATTTTTGATCTCTTCGTTTTCGAAGATCTTATGCGCCATTGCTTTTTCAACGTTCAGGATTTTTCCGCGGAGCGGAAGGATGGCCTGGAATTTACGATCGCGGCCCTGTTTTGCCGTTCCACCGGCAGAATCTCCCTCCACCAGGTAAATTTCTGACATGACAGGATCTTTTTCTTCACAGTCGGCCAGTTTGCCTGGCAGACCGGTGCCAGAAAGGACGTTTTTTCGCTGGACCAGTTCGCGTGCCTTGCGGGCAGCATGCCTGGCTGTGGCCGCCAGGATGACCTTGTTCACGATGGTTCTGGCTTCTTTCGGATGTTCTTCCAGGTAATGAGATAAATGCTCGCTCACCATCTGGTCAACGGCACCCATGGCTTCCGAGTTACCAAGCTTGGTTTTTGTCTGTCCCTCAAATTGAGGTTCAGCCACTTTTACAGAAATAATGGCTGTCATTCCTTCACGAAAGTCATCTCCGTTGATATCAAACTTCAGCTTTGACAGCATGCCCGATTTCTCTGCATACGTCTTCAAGGTACGTGTAAGTCCCCTGCGGAATCCCGACAGGTGCGTACCACCTTCGTGGGTATTGATATTGTTTACGTACGAATGAATGTTTTCTGAGAAGGAAGTGTTGTAGGACATGGAAATTTCTATAGGAAATCCATTTTTCTCTCCTTCCATGTATATCGGATCAGGAATCAGGCCATCACGTGTGGCATCCAGGTATTTCAGGAAGTCGTTGAGGCCTTCTTCAGAATAATATGTATTCGTTTGCTGTTCTCCATTTTCATTCAGGCGTTCATCGGTAAGGTTCAGGCGAATGCCTTTGTTCAGGAAGGCAAGTTCCCTGAGCCTTGTGGCAAGGATGGAATAATCGTATTGCGATACAATGAAAATGTCGCTATCAGGCATAAAGGTGACCTTGGTACCTGTTTTATCAGATGTGCCTGTCTCCCTGACAGGATACTGGGGTTTCCCGTACTTATACTCCTGTTCAAATATTTTCCCCTCACGATATACTTCGGCTTTTAGGTAGGAAGATAATGCGTTTACGCAGGAAACACCCACACCATGCAAGCCACCGGAAACTTTATAGGATCCTTTATCAAATTTTCCACCTGCGTGGAGGACCGTCATAACCACCTCTAATGCCGACCTGTTTTCTTTTTCATGCAGGCCTGTGGGGATACCACGGCCATTATCTGTTACGCTAATGGAATTGTCCTCATGTATGAATACATCAATCAGGTCGCAATAACCGGCCAGGGCTTCATCAATGGAGTTGTCTACTACCTCATAAACAAGATGATGTAAACCCTTGACACTGATGTCTCCTATATACATGGCAGGGCGCTTACGAACGGCCTCCAGACCTTCCAATACCTGTATATTGTCTGCGTTGTAATTCTGCGTGCCTTCCAGCCTCTTTTCTTCGTTAGTCATAGTCGATATTTAGGTATTCAATTTTATGTATACAAAAGTACTGAAAATTCCAATAGAAAAGGCGTAAAAAAGGCTTGAAAAACAAGCATTTTATTAACATTTCCGTGTTAAAATTCCTTAATTGAAAACTACACTGATTCAGGTGTGGGTTTTTGATACGAGAAGCCAGCAGTAATTAGTAGTCAGAAGACAGCAGGGGAGTGGGTTTTGTTGGATGATAATCCGCTTAAGGGTACCCGGCTACCGGTCACCGGAAAGTAAGAATTTCTAAGAATTGATCTGCAATCTGCAATCTGCAATTCCGGTCGCCGGTCATAGATGACCGCAGCTCCGAATTCATTCTTGGTGTTAAAACGAAAACCCGATGCCGGCCAATGCATTGAATTTTTGGACCGGATACTGGTACCATTTAAAATATCCGGTATTGAGCACATTATTGAGCTTCAGAAAGGCCGAAAACTGGCTGTTTATCCTGTATTCCCCTCCTATACTCAGATCCACCCATCCATCCAACTTCGTTGGGGTCAGGATACCATTGGTAAAGGTGCGGGCATACAATCCGCTCTGTACCTCTATATCGGCGCTGAGTGTGAGTTTCTCTTTTACTACATAGTAGGTGCCCAAAACAACATCTATGGCCGGTAAATGCCATGCTTTTTCTTCTTTTTCCATGGAATAGGAATTAAATTCTGCCTTGAGTTGCAATCCAAAGTTGGACTTGCTTCTGAAACCAATCTCTCCCATAAACCTCAAAACACCGGCATCATCATAGATGATATCAAAGGTGTTGCCAAGAACCATGGAAGTGTCGTTCACAAACATGTGCAAATTCTCTATTCTGGAATAGCGTATCCCCGCATTGAAATCCATGACCTCGGAGATCCTGCCTTTCACGCCACCGTAGAAGTTGTATTTATTGTTGGCATAGTTGAGTGGGAGAATGGAATTCACATAGGGATTTTCAGCGCTTAAATTTGCGTAAGAAATACGCTCCAATCCGCCATCCATACCTGCATAAACCACCACCATATTCTCGAGCAGGCTGGCTTCGGCCTTAATTACCGGGTAAAAATGAAATTTTGATGCTGAATCAAGCCTGTAATCAGCCTTTAACCCTACGAGGATGCGATAGGGCGAAAGATCCATGTCGAAAAATGGCTTGAGTGAAAGGATCCCTCCATTGTAATCGCTCAGGCTGTCTTTGTTCATATATTGGTCGTAGCCAATATCAAGGCCCAATTCCTGGCTTCTTCCATTGTTGAAGAGATCCATTTTCTTGCTGAGGCCTGCAGTAACATTGATATTGGTTTCATTGCTCTGATATTTATCAAAGAAATAATAGCCGTCGAGATTTATATGATAGTTAAAGGCATCGTCATCTGCATTGTTGCTGTTGAGCCCTAGATTGAACCCTGCTTTCTGGAATACCTGTTTCAGGTCATCATTTGCCACATCGAGTAATGGGAATTCATCCGGTTTAAACCCATAACGGTGAATCATGTTGTTGCTGTAACTCAGCTTTACCCCAAAAGCATTCTCGTTGAAGTATTTTGTGGCAAAAGCTTCTGCCAGTGTATTGCTCATGTTGCTGTTTGCATAATCCTTGATTTGTCCAAAGGAAGAGATATACCCAATATGGGCACCTGCTTTAAAACGATCCGATTGCAAGCTGTTCACCCAGAGTTCAACATAAGGTGTAAGATAGTTGCCAAAGCCGGCACGCAAATGACTTCTGAATAGCTTTTTGGGCGGGTCGCCAGGTACCCGTGAAGGAATGGGGTTTTCCGGTGCAATGGCCGTATTCACACGCTGCGACCTGATGCTGTAATCAATGGAAGGCAGTGCTTCTGTATCGCTAAGCGTGATCCTCGGATTCCGGTTGATCTTCTGTGCTGTGGTTACTGTAGGATTGTAAGGAGCAATAATGGTTACTTCCTCATTTTTTTCCTGTCCCGACAGGCTGTTGGGAGCCAGAAAGGCGGAAAGCAGGATGGCTGATCCAAGTGCAATTTTTGACATTTTATATATCATCCGGCAGCTCATTTTTCTATTTATGATTTTATTGCTTTTCATTATTGTTCCCCTCCATCGTTTTCTGTTGCCGCAGCTTCGTTTTCCTCTATCTCTGCCAATTTCTGTGCAGCGATCTCACCCAGTCCGGGGCCTTTAAAATTTTCTATGATGCTTCGAAGGGTTTCCTTGGCCTGGAAGACATTATCCACGGCCAGGTAAACATCCGAGAGCAGGATAAAGCCCTTGGCCACCCATTGGTCGTAGGAGGCATATTTATCGCTCAACTCAAAGATGCCATTCTCCGCTTCGGTGTATTTTCCTGTTGCGTAATTAATGTAAGCGATCATATATTTGGATTCGGCCCCGATGGCATTGTCGGAGAGGTTTTCGACAATACCGAATTCTACCCGTGCATTGTCGAGGTTATCCATGGCCATATATGACTTGGCAATAATGTAATGAGCCTTGTTAATGCCATTGTCGTCCACCTTCTCATTTGACAGCATCATACTGGCCGAAGTGATGGCGTCGGCCCATTTTTCCAATTTGTAGTTGCAATCGGTAATGCCGTCGAAGGCTTCAAGTTGTAAGTCTTGTGAGCCGGCAAATTCCGACAATTTTGTATAGTATGTTATGGCTTTTTCCCATTCTTCCATGCCCATACTGAGTCTGGCAGCCTGTAGCAGGCTGTTCTCGGTAAAACCGGAAGTTGGTTGGTTGATCACATATTCCAGATCAGTTAGCGCCTCGGTCTTGCGGTTTTCTTTGAGCTCGCATTCCGCTTTATAATAGCTGGCATTTACTGCGAAAGTGCCGTATGGGAAACGCTCCAGGTAGGATGCAAAGGCATTGATGGCCTCATTGCACTTCCTTTCCATATACAGGTTTTCTGCAGCGATATAGGTGATTGAATCCTGTTCACTTACTGTGACATCGGCGAAAGAAAGAGTTTCGGCAAAGGCATAATATTCATCCACCTTGTTCTGGTCGATGTAGATGTTCCGGATGCTGTTGAGTGCTTCTCTCGATTCAGGTGTTCCGGGATAATCTTTTACTACACGCTTGAGTGCTGTGAGGGCATTATCGTTCTGGTTTTCATTATAGTAGATTAGGCCGGTCTTAAGAAGTGATTTTATTGCAAACCTGCTGTTCGGATGGTCGTGGATCAGTCTGTTGAACCATGTCAGGGCATCTTTGTTCTTGCTAAGCAGCATATAGGTTGTGGCCAGTTCGTATTTTGCATCATCCAGGTAAATCGATTTTGGCTGACTGCTTATCAGGTCCTTCAGGGTCTTTATTTTGTCGTTGAACATGCCTGAAGCACCCTGAGTGATGGCTTTTTGATACATGGCATAGTCGGTCTTTCCATCACCGGCCCTTACAGCTTTATTGTAATAGTTGATAGCATCACTATAGTTTTTTCTGATGAAGTAACAATCGCCCAGGCGAACGAGTGCATCTGCTATCAGCCTCGCGTCAGTACTGCCCTTATAGTTTACGAATTTGCCGAACCATGTAATGGCATTTCCGTAGTCTTTTTTGTTGAAATAGGTATATCCCAGGTTGTAATAAGCGCTGCTGAATGATTCGAGTTTGGCAGCCCCGGGGGCATTCAGGAATTCCTTGTAATATTTTATTGCTGCCCAGGTATTGTCCTGGCGGTAAAAAGCTTCGCCTATCCAGAGGTTAGCTTCTGTAGCGATGGCATGATCGTATTTTTCCATTGCCGCTTTTTTGAAGAGGGCAATTGCTCCATCAAAATCGTTTTCGTTGAAGAGTTCGATGCCCCGGTAGTAACAGATCTTCTGATAAGCTTCGAGTAGGGCAGGATTTCTTGCCTTGATGCGCTCAACAGATTCCAGGGCCTGTTTGTAATTCTTTGTAGAAAGATACAGGTTTGCAAGGAAGGAATATGCCTCATCTATCCTGTCAGAATCAGGATATCTTTCGATATAGTCTTCCAGGGAGGAGATGGCTGTATTGTAGGGATCGTTCGATACCTCCATGGTGAGTTTAGCATAGTTGAAGAGTGCATCTTCAGTGATTTTCTGATCGTATTCCATTTTGCATGCTGATGAAAAAGCGTTGGAAGCAAATATCTTTTCATCCGTTTGCAGGTAACAATATCCGAGGTGGTAATAGGCATTCTGGCTTAGTTGATCTTCTTCGCCTACGGCTCTTTGAAAATTCTGTATGGCCGCCTTGTAGTTTTCCAGCATGAAATAGGCATATCCGATCTCATAGGCTTCTTCTCGGCTCATCGACCGGCGGGAGGAACGTTCATAGAACTCAAAGTAGGGCAGGGCTTCATCATATTTTTCTGCCTGGTAGTAGGCGTCTCCGATCATGAGGGCCAGGCCGGGCTTGTCTTTACCCGATGCCTCATTGTAGGCCGGAAGGGCCAGTTCCATCATTTTGTCATATTCACCGTTACGATGATAGATGTGGGCCAGGTAATTGCGAACTGATTTTTGGAAACTTCTGTTGTCTTTTACTTTCTCGAAATAGGTGGCTGCATCATCAAAATCACCTTCTTCGAATGAGATCACTGCATAATAATAGTTGGCATAAGGGGCATATTTCGATTCTGTGTTGAGCACCTTGGAGAGGGATGTCCTTGCCCGGGATGGATTATTTGTTTTGTACTGGCTGTAGCCTTTTTTATAGTAATATTCAACTCTTTCCTCTCTGTTGAGGTCGGGAACTTCAACTTCTTCGAAGGATTCGAGGGCATCGGCATATTTTGATTTTTTGAACTGGTATTTCCCCAACTGGAAATAGGCCCTTTTTACAAGTGTGTTTTCGGGATGATCACGAATGAATTCCTTAAGCTGGTATTCTCCATCTTCATGTTCAAGTTCCAGGGCACAAACAGCAACAAAATACCGGGCGTTTACATTGATGAGTTCACCCCTTGTTTCAGGATTGACGATCACCTTGCCGAAGGCTTCCGATGCCGGGCCGTAATGTTCCTTTTCAAAGAGTTCAAGACCCTTGTTGAAAGTTGCTCTGGGGTCGCTGTAGACCGCTGTTTGCTGGGCTTTAATCGTTTGCAGACATAAAAAAGCCAGGAGCATGAGCAATATGAAATGTTTTCTGTTCATAGCAATGAAAAGTGAGTGATGAAGCACAAAAATATGAATTTGGGTATGGGTTTTTCGGGATGTCTGGTTTTGTTATTAACAGGAGCACTTTAACAACTAACGGATGGATGGCGGTTATATTATTGAGGCTTGTAGATACTGGTTTGTAGTTCGTAGTTCAAAGTTGGTAGGTGGGTGTGTTTTAGTGTTTCAGTGTTTTTTCATCCACCGTAGCCTTCCGCGAGCGCTGAAGCTACTCTGCGGAGGCGCTGGCGTAGGTGGGCAGTGCTTCACGGTTACATGGTTACATGGTTTTCGTTCATTCTTATTCTTGTTCCTTGCCTTGCTCTCCGAAATGAAATGAAGGAGAGTTCCTTGTTCCTCTGTTCTATATTCAATAAAAAAAGGCCCCGCAGTATTTCAACTGGCGGGGCCGTATTCCGAAGGCAATTCTATAAGCGGGATTCTGTCTTCCTCCCGAAGGTGGAACTTCTATCATTTATCTGCGACCACGGTCACCCGTGGCCTGTAGCAACCTACCCATTCCGGTTCCCGAAGGATCAGGGCGGGCAGCCCTGTTTGGTATGCAAAGCATACCTTTCCGAAACTTATTTGGTCTTGCAGCCCATGAGGTTTACCCTCCCGTTATGTCACCATGACGGGTTGTGAGCTCTTACCTCACATTTTCACCCTTGCCTGCCGTAGCTTTAGCGAAGGCAGGCCTTCACTATTACAACGACATAGGCGGTTATTTTCTGCGGCACTTGCTGTTCCGCTAAAAGCGGACCTTCCCGTTAGGAAGCATGGCGCCCTGTGCTGTCCCGACTTTCCTCACCACGCTGTGAAAGGTGGAGCGATAGAACGAATTGCCTTTAGGCAGTGCAAAGGTACGTAAATTGATAAGGTTTAGCAAATTGGGTTGAACGAGATGTTCGGAATATCTGATTTGTGTGCAGCATGCATGAAGGATCAGAACAATTGGATCGAGGGACTGTTTTTCAACATATATTGAACGAATAATTGTATATTTAAAAAAGAATTTGAAATCATGGACAACCAAAACATATGTCAGGAATCTTTGAATATATGCAGTATATGAAACCAATAATGATTGTTTATTTCCTATTGTTGGCATCAATAATTTCAACACTTGCCCAGGATATTCCTGTCAAAATCCCTATATCCGGTTCATCAATCCCTGAAATGATAGATGATAAATATATCCCTGTTGACAGGGAAAATATGCAAACATCTAAGGCTTATTTATACACATCAGCAAATATCACTACGGTTCAGGTAAATGTTAATGCATCGGGTGAGAATATGCTTGGGGATGCTGCCAATGAGCCGTCCATAACCTTCGATCCGGCGAATCCTGGCAAAATGGCAATTGGGTGGCGGCAGTTCGACACTGTGGCGAGCAATTTCCGTCAGGCAGGTTTTGGATACAGTATGGATGGTGGATTTAACTGGACATTTCCAGGCGTCATAGAGGCGGGTGTTTTTCGTTCCGATCCAGTGCTGGATTCTGATGGATCGGGAAATTTCTTTTATAACAGCTTAACCTTGGATTCAGGATTTACCGTTTGTCATATCTTTAAATCCGAAAGTCAGGGAGCAGATTGGGATGCAGGCACTTTCGCTTGGGGTGGCGACAAAGCCTGGATGTCGGTTGATAAGACTGGTGGCCCCGGAAGTGGGAATATTTATAATTTCTGGACCGGTACCAATCTGTGTCCTCCACATCAGTTTTCCCGTTCAACAGATGGAAATCAGTCGTATGAGGCATGCTCTTCGATCGAGGGCAGTCCGGGTTGGGGTACAACAGCCATCAACGCCCAGGGAAAACTCTTTGTTTGTGGATGGCAGATAGGGTCTGACTTTCTCGTGGCGCGGTCTTCAAATGCTCAAAATGCAGGGGAAGCGGTTGAATGGGATCTCATAAGACAGGTCTCTCTCGATGGTGAGATCATTGCATTTGGTGGTTATAATTCCCCGAATCCTCTGGGCTTACTGGGGCAGGCAAATTTGGCCATCGACTCCAGCGGAACTGAAACCGATGGAAATATCTATTTGTTGTGTTCGGTAGCTCGCTATTCGAATGAGGATCCCTGCGATCTGATGTTCAGCAGAAGCTCAGATGAGGGCGAGACCTGGAGTGCCTCCCTCAGGCTGAACGATGATCCTTCAGATTCTGCTTTTCAATGGTTCGGGACTATTTCGGTGGCACCCGGTGGAAGGATCGATGTAGTGTGGCTGGACACGCGGGATCATCCAGGTACCCTGATATCCGAATTGTATTATTCCTTTTCTATGGATGGAGGGATTAGTTGGAGTGAGGATCTATCCCTATCCGAGCCTTTTGATCCACATCTTGGTTGGCCATCACAAGCCAAACTGGGTGATTATTTCGATATGTTTTCGGATGAAGCGGGTGTGCACCTGGCCTGGGCTGCAACCTTTAATGGAGAGCAGGATATTTATTACAGCCTTATTTCTCCGGCATCGTATGTTGAAGACCATGATGTGCATGATGATGCCTGTTTGGCGCAAAGCCATCCCAATCCATGTTCCCAGAAAACAACAATACCCTACGATGTGAGTTCAACCGGGGGAATTACGATCGAATTATTCAACCTGCATGGCAAATTTATCAGGACGCTTGTCAACAGTGTGCATGCCCCAGGTAAATATAAGGTCGAACTTTCAACAGCAGGCCTGATGCCAGGTGTGTATTTTTACAGACTGAGATCGAAGCATTGCAATGCAAGGAGAAAACTATTGATTGTGAAATAGTTGGGATGGCGGCCTCCTTAATGATCGCTTTATATTCATTGTCCATTCCAGATGCTGATTTCTGCATCTCACATGTAAATTGCAGATAGCCGAAGGTTGTTTGATTTTCGACTTTCGGTCTTCATTTTTCAGCTTCCCACCCAGGCCTCCCCATGCTGGCATTTTACCTTTAAATATTCATTGTCAAAGGGAAGGCGATACATTGGCTTACCATTTTCCACCTCGGGCTGCGCCCTCGGTTATAAATAGGGAACCCGCCGGGGTCCCCTGAGCGCCGCGCCCTTCCATAGTCTCTTTAAAATTGTTGTCATTTCGGCCCCGAGCTCTCGGGGGAGTGAATCCCCATTAAATAAAAATCTAGGTTGATTTTAACCGGACAGCATTAACTCTGAACGCTGAAATGAATTTACTTTTAACACCATACCTTACTTCGTTCTTCTATGTTCCATCCATAATTTTATAATGTGTTTCCCCGAAAGGGACCGTGCCTTTTCCTCTATTGCAAATAAACAGTGTCTCCGGTGTCACTGTCAGCTCATCGTGCGTAATTTTATGATCTTTTTAAATTGATTTTCGTTTAACACATCAAAATAAAATATATATTTGGTATCCGATTAATAGATTGTACTAATTATTTATTTCCTTCAATAAACCGATTAACTATGAAAAAAGCTACTTTTTTATCAGGGATTTTAATGCTGGCATTGAGCTGGTCGATATGCGGACAAAATACTCCTGCAAGATTATTTAAAACAACAACTGATGCTGAGTCGGGCAGCAGGATTCTAACAAAATATGGAAGTCAGAACAAAGTGCCGGCAAATACGATCCAGAGTGGGTCTTCCAAAGATGCTGGCATAAACTGGCAGTTTACAGATCCCGCAGGAGTTGGGGCCCAGGTACAGGTCTCATCCGAAACCGGACAAACCTTTGGCTCATGGTGGCTCAACTTGAAAAGATCTTCACTGTATGAAGACAGCTCAACTCCGGTTTGGGAAAATACGGTAGATACCGAATGGGAGTGGCCCATAGATATGACTGAGGAGGGTGCATGGCTGGCACAAGGATATGATACAGTTGTTCAGGTATTCTCAAATTCATCTTCTGCCATTTTCTGGGAAACAATCGTTAACGGAACGGTATTGGGCGCTAAATTAAATCCTGACGGATCAAAAATTTATATAGCCAGAAATTATGGTGGTAAATCATTTGTGGAAGCTTATACGGTGGGTCAGAATGATCCTGACTGGTCGGTGCAATTTACAGGTGATGGAACAGCTTTTACAGGAAGTGATGACGGTTCCAGGATTATCTTCTGTCAGTATACAGGGGTTAATAAAATGTGGGTACTTGACGGAGAAAATGGAGACATCCTCTTTGATGCTTTTTATAAAAACCAGGCCAAACCTGCTTGTAGCTACGATGGCAGTATCATCCTAAACGGAGACTACAGTGGAAATGTACATGTGTACGCTTTCGATGATTTGCTTGGTACCTACATTGAGAAGTGGAGTTACAAGGTGGGTGGTGGCGGAACCTCAGTATGGGTCATAGGAATGGGTGTATCAGGTGATGGGAAAACTGTTGCTGTGGGAACCTTGGTTTTTCTAAGCGGTGGCACCTATGATGGTGAAATATACCTGTTTAATTCCTGGTCGCCGGAACCATTATGGATATACTCCGGTTGCGGTGATGAAGTAAGTTCTATCGACTTTACCTATGATGGATCAATGATGGCTGCCTGTGGATGGGGCCCTTTAAACCATGGCAAACCTGATCTCTGGATATTCCGTAAAGAGAGTGAAATTCCCTTTTTTACCATCAATTCCCCCGGATCATTTAATGCAGTTGATCTCTCATCGGACGGAACCCTTTGTGCCGTAACAGGAAAAGCTGTTCACAACAGGGAATTTGGTAGCGGCGGACTCCTGTACAATATCGATTCAGATCCTGATGGAGGCATACTTACAGGTACGGTTGACCTGGCAAATACAACGGATGATAAAAATGCGAAGATAGCGATCAATGAACTGACAGATTATTTCGGTTATAGCAAGTCTGATGGATCATATGAAATTGAATACATTCCCGATGGGACCTACTCGGTGACAGCCAGCAAAGTTGGGTATTATCCTGTTACCATTGATGAGGTTATCATTATCGACGGCGAGAGCACCATGCTCGATTTTATGCTGGAAGAAACGGGTAACCCTCCATATAACTTAACGGCCTCACAGGGTTCTGGTCTGACTATTATTTTAAACTGGGAGTGCGATAATGCAAATGATTACGAAGGCTTTAATGTTTATCGCAAAAGCATCCCCGAAGATTTCTTTCCCGAAGACCCCATTGCAGTTCTTCCAAATACTGCACTGAGTTTTGAGGATGCTGATGTTATGCCACTCACTGATTATTATTATGTTGTTACCACTATTATTGAGCCTGATGTAGAAAGTCCTTACTCTAATATGGCTCATGGATGGATGAGTGATGGATTTGTTACAGGAGAAATTAGTGTATATGTTGGATCAACACCCACCATCGACGGTATCATTAGTGCCGGTGAATGGGATGATGCATTTATACTGGATGCTTCAGATTTTCTGGGTACTTACGACAATATCCCAAACCCGGTTGGGAGTGTGAATATGTATTTCAAATCCAACGAGGCTATGACTGAATTGTATGTGGCCTGCATTAATAAAAATGACAGTGTGTTGGAAGACCATGATGAAGTTGCCATGTATATTGATGATAATAATGATGGCTCATATCCAATACCAGATGACCTTAGCGAAGGAAATTTTTGGGCTGTTCATTATGCATCAGGAGATCTGATCCGTTACCGGCCTATTTATAATACAGGTGGCGTAGGTACGACCATCGAATTGGAAAACCCGGAAATTGAAGTGTCGGATGCTTCCGGACATATCGTTTATGAGTTTGTACTTCCAATGGGTGACGACGAATACTGGCAGATAAATCCAAATGAGGATAATGAGAGCGGCATGTTTTTATTCGTACTCGACGATCCATCGGCATTTGATGGGTACTGGCCTTGCTGGAACCCTGAAATATTTATTCCGCTTGACTATGGGCTGATGACTTTTGGCGCTATTGATGAAGTTCCCCCAGCTCCGGAAGATATGCAGATCAGCTGGGTACACGCTGGTGATGTAGACATTACCATCGAATGGAGCCAGCCCGATATCAATGACTTTAACCATTTCAATGTCTATATGTCATATGATGGTATCAATTGGGAATTCCTGGAATCGACCGTCGGACGACAATATTTGTATACTACTACTGAAGATTACCTTGAGTTTTATGTAACCACTGTTGACAATGCCGGGCAGGAATCATCTGCTTCCGAAACAATGATTTATGATATCACAATTGGCATAAGTGAGCAGCAGCTACAGGTAAACACCAATATTTATCCCAATCCTTCAAGCGGGTCGGTAAATATTTCTATGCATGTTTCACAGGCTGGAATGTATACCCTTAAGGTTTTAAATATGCAGGGACAAATTGTTGAAACTCTTTATTCCGGCAATCTCAATAAGGGAAATAAGATCATCCGATGGGATGGGATGACGGTGCAGGGTCATGCTTTGCAGCCAGGTATTTATTTTGTGCAATTATCCGGTGAAGGAAAACAATGTAGCAGTAAGTTGATGTTGTTGGCGAAGTAATCTTCTTCCCCCACCCAGGCCTCCTCATGCTGGCGTTTTACCTTTGAATATTCATTGCCAAGGGGAGGGCTATCCATTGGCTTATTATTTTCCACCTCGGGCTGCGCCCTCGGTTATAAATAGGGGACCCCGGCGGGGTCCCCTGAGCGCCGCGCCCTTACATAGTCTCCTTCAAATTGTTGTCATTTCGATCCTGGGTCCTCGTGGCAAGCACTGAAACCTCCTTGTAGCTGCTACATTAAATCTGACAACAGCCAAAGTATTTTTTTTAGTTTGTTTTTTATATTACAATATATACGATATTTGATGTGAGAGTTGATCGTTTAACGAATTATCGGGAAGGCCTGCTGCATCTGTTTATCGATTGTGATATTGAACAGCAGGACAGGTTATTTATCTTTTTGTCAGGAAGAACGCTTGGTAAAAGTCACATGGACAGATAGTCAGATTACGCAAATATTTAGGGTTTATCCTGAATAGAAATATGCATGAAATAATCTTTTAATTAACTTAATTCAAATGTTATGAAGACAAAAAGACTACTCTTGATTTGCTCTTTGTTTCTGAGCATGCTAATTATGATGGCTTCCTGCAATGAGGAAGGCGATACTGTGGATCCGGTACCACCAAATCCAACGCCTACGGATAATTATTTAAAATATACTGTGGCAGGGAGTTATGGTGACCTTATTTCCTATGAAGTTGATAAAGGCAACAAAAAGTATAAATTTTTTAATGAGACCACGAATACATCGGGTGCAGGAAGTTTTGTTTACTCAACCAATCCGAACCTGAATGGTGTGTATGAATTTTCTTTTGAGAATAAACCCTATTATGGTATTGAATTGCCAAATTTGATGTTTGCTACCTCTTTGCCATCGGGGAATATTCAAAATAAACTTTGTTATGGAATTACTGCTGAGAAAAATCTGTTAACCCAATATGCACCAAGTGATTTAGCAGGGAGATACCTCTGGTTTATTTATGGTGATATTAATGAATTTGAGTGGGGAGGTTATGAAATGTTTGCAAACGGAACTTATACATGGCAGGTTGGTCCGGAAGATGATAATGATTTTGACGAAAATCAACATTTTGCAGGTGGTGGCAGCGGAACATGGGCCATTTCAACTGCTGATCCCAGCAGAATTCTCTTTACCGAAGAGGGCGTGGTCAGAACCGGTACAGTATACCCTGGTAAACTGATGATGAATGACCATGGGCCCGACCAGGGATTTTCAGCAGGTGTTAAATATCCCGATAACCCTGTTTCGCAGGCATCAATTGCCGGAGATTACCGCTGGCTGGCTATTACGGAAGAAGGCTTACTGCAGGTGGGCACATTTTCCTTGCCGGCCTCCGGAACAATTGGTAGTTCCTATTACAAGTTTTACAATGCACCCTTTGCTTCTGAAGGAGTTATACCGTTTACAAACTTTCGCCGATCCATAACAATTAACAATGCTTTTATTTGCGAAAGTGAGGTCGAGGGGGATTATTTTTACACTTCATTTTTGGTATTACCCGGAGAGGCAATGTTGATGGTTACCGGGGGCGATGATGGCCTGGTAGGATATGGTGTTGCCGGAAAGGTAAATTAATAGGTTCAGGTTAAAAGGGTACAGGGTCCCAGATACCGGGTGCCGGGTACCTGGTATCCGGTTTCCGGCACCAATTCATAATCCAGTGCC
>CAZASJ010000079.1:0-15244 GCA_964487735.1 uncultured Bacteroidales bacterium
TTTTGTGCACCCATTTTGGCGCCGAAGAAATACCTGTTCATGCGTGCAATATTGGTCACTTTGATCTCTTTCGGACATTCTGCTTCGCAGGCGTAGGTATTGGTGCAATTCCCGAAACCTAATTCGTCCATTTTAGCTACCATTTTCTGGACCCTTCTTGCTGCCTCAACCTTTCCTTGCGGGAGAAGCCCCATCTGGGATACTTTGGCTGAAACAAAGAGCATGGCTGAAGCATTTTTACAGGTCGCAACACATGCACCACAACCTATGCAGGATGCAGCATCCATGGCCAGATCGGCATCTTCTTTTTTTACGACAATGCTATTCGCATCCGGAACACTTCCTGTCCGAACCGAAACATAACCACCGGCCTGAATGATCTTATCAAATGCAGTACGGTCTACCATGAGGTCTTTGATCACCGGAAAAGGTTTGGCACGCCAGGGCTCGATTACAATGGTGGAGCCATCCTTGAAATTTCTCATGTGCATCTGACATACGGTAATGCCCTGATCAGGACCGTGAGGACGGCCATTGATATAAAGGCTGCACATACCACAAATACCTTCACGGCAATCGTGGTCGAAAGCAATAGGCAGCTGCACCTGATCAACAATACTTTCATTTAAGACATCAAGCATTTCCAGGAAGGATGAGTCAGCAGAAACCCCTTTCACCTTATAGGTTTCGAATTTTCCTTTGGCTTTAGCGTTTTCCTGTCTCCAGATCTTTAATGTTAAATCCATGGTGATTATTTTAAGGTATTATTTTTCGATTATTTATAGTTCCGCTGTTTAACTTCAATATTCTCATATTTGAGCGGTTCTTTATGAAGGACAGGCTCTTTATCTTCTCCCTGATATTCCCATGCTGAAACATAGGTGAAGTTTTCATCATCACGAAGCGCTTCTCCTTCCGGTGTCTGGTATTCTTCCCTGAAATGGCCTCCACATGATTCCTTTCGATCGAGGGCATCTTTTGCCATCAGCTCACCCAATTCAAGAAAATCAGCTACCCGTAATGCCTTGTCCAGTTCGATGTTCAATTCATTGATCTTGCCGGGAATGCGTACATCTTTCCAGAATTCAGCCCTTAGTTCACGAATCTCTTTGATCGCTTTTTCAAGGCCTTCTTTATTTCTGGCCATACCCACATGATCCCACATGATCAGCCCTAATTTTTTATGGAAAGTATCCACTGTTTTATTTCCCTTGACCGCCATGAGTTTTTCCTGGCGTGCCCTGACCTCTTTTTCCGTTTTTTCAAACTCGGGATGGTCGGTTGGGATGCGTGGGACCTGGATCTGATCGGCAAGGTAATTCTGCAAGGTAAACGGCAACACAAAGTAACCATCGCTCAGTCCCTGCATCAGTGCAGAGGCACCAAGCCTGTTGGCTCCATGATCGGAGAAGTTGGCTTCGCCTGCTGCGAAAAGACCAGGAATGGTTGTTTGCAGTTCATAGTCAACCCAGATCCCTCCCATAGTGTAATGTATAGCAGGGTAGATCATCATGGGTGTTTCATATGGATTTTCATCCACGATCTTTTCATACATCTGAAAAAGGTTACCATAACGTTCTTCTATCACATTTTTGCCAAGTCGACTAATGGCATCAGCAAAGTCAAGATATACAGCCAAACCGGTTGTCCCCACACCAAATCCAGCATCGCAGCGTTCTTTGGCAGCCCTGGAAGCCACATCGCGTGGAACCAGGTTTCCGAAAGCAGGGTATCTCCTTTCCAGGTAATAATCACGGTCTTCTTCCTTTATTTCTGTTGGCCTGAGTTCACCTTTCTGGATCCTGGCGGCATCTTCTTTATTTTTGGGCACCCAGATGCGTCCGTCATTACGAAGGCTCTCGCTCATTAATGTCAATTTCGACTGATAATCACCATGAACAGGAATACAGGTTGGATGTATCTGCGTAAAATTCGGGTTTCCGAAGAATGCACCTTTTTTATATACCTGCCATGCAGCACTCCCATTTGAGGTCATGGCATTGGTTGAAAGAAAAAATACATTGCCATAACCACCTGTAGCAATGACTACGGCGTGGCCGAAATGTCTTTCCAATTCACCTGTAACAAGGTTGCGCGTAATGATGCCGCGGGCTTTACCATCCACCATTACCAGGTCCATCATTTCCTGGCGGGTCATCAACTCCACTGAACCTTTATGTATTTCTTTGCTCAATGCTCCATAGGCACCCAGCAGAAGTTGCTGACCGGTTTGTCCGCGTGCATAAAAAGTCCGTGATACCAGGGCTCCACCAAAAGACCTGTTATCGAGCAAACCACCATAATCGCGCGCAAAAGGAACTCCCTGTGCTACACATTGGTCGATGATGTTATTGCTGACTTCAGCCAGGCGGTATACATTGGCCTCCCTTGCACGATAGTCACCACCTTTTACAGTATCGTAAAACAATCTGTAAATGCTGTCACCATCATTGGGATAGTTTTTGGCGGCATTGATCCCGCCCTGTGCAGCAATACTATGAGCCCGGCGCGGACTGTCCTGTATACAGAATATCTTTACTTTAAAACCAAGTTCTCCAAGGCTGGCAGCCGCTGAGGCGCCGGCAAGGCCCGTACCCACAACGATGATGTCGATCTTTCTCTTGTTGGCCGGATTAACCAGGTTTTGATTTGCTTTATAATTAGTCCATTTTTCGGCTAGAGGCCCTTCAGGGATTTTGGAATCTAATTTCATATCTTAAGGAATTATTTTTTCAAAAACGTGATTAACTGAACAGAAAATACACAGGGATGATGATAAACCCAAGTGGAATGAGAATGGAGTAGACAGTACCTACCCCTTTGATAAAGGGTGTGTATTTACTGTGATTCAGGCCGAGTGACTGAAATGCAGATTGAAAGGCATGATTCAGGTGAAAGCCCAGGATAATGATCAGTACGATGTAAATGACGGAATACCATGCACTGCTAAACAGATTCACGGCCATGGCGTAAAAGTCATGACTACTGGCCACTGCCATTGGCCCCTCAGGTGCTTCAGTAAACCCCAGCTTCACAAAATAGAAGTTCACGAAGTGGATTGCCAGAAAAACAAATATCACGATACCGGTGTGAATCATATACTTACTGAAAAAAGAGGTGTGAGAATACCCTTCCTTTTTATACCTCACCGGGCGTGCCATCCAGTTCTGGATCTGAAGTATCAGTCCATAAAGGATATGGATGATAAAACCACCAAACAATATCACCTCAAAAACCTTTATAATTGGAAGTGACATGAAGTGCACCGCAGCATCAAAGATCTCAACGTGATTCCCTGTCAAAGGCAATAAAAAAAGGTTGATGCCCAGGTGAACGATGAGGAACAACGCCAGGAACAAGCCTGCAAATGCCATAATGAATTTCTTCGTGAGGGAGGAGTAATGTAATAACTTGGCCATAATTATTGTTTTTACAAAAAGAACAGGTGATGATTCGCTTTTACACCAATTAAGTGTATTTTTATTGGCTAACAAAAATATGATTTAAATCATATGGTTTCCCACGAAACCCCTGAGTATTATTAATTTTTACTGGTTTTAAATAATATACGAATATGAGATATGATCCGATAGATTCAGGCTTTTTTACAAAAAACAGAAAAGCATTTTCGGACAAATTGCCGGCAGGCTGCATTGCTATTTTTCACTCCAATGATGAGTTTCCGCGAAATGGAGATCAAAATTTCCCTTTCCGGCAACAATCCGACCTTTTTTACCTCAGCGGTATCGATCAGGAAGATACTATATTACTGCTCGCACCAGGGCATCCGAATATGGCTTTGAGAGAAGTGCTGTTCGTGAAAGAAACCAGTCAACAAATTGCGATCTGGGAAGGCCAGAAACTAAGTAAGGAGGAAGCCTCAAAAGCATCGGGGATCAAATGGGTTCAATGGACAAAAGATTTTGATTTTATCCTGAAAGACCTTATGTCGTGGGCCGGGCAGGTATATCTTAATTCAAACGAATATCC
The DNA here is from genome assembly GCA_964487735.1 of uncultured Bacteroidales bacterium. Taxonomy (GTDB): domain Bacteria; phylum Bacteroidota; class Bacteroidia; order Bacteroidales; family B18-G4; genus B18-G4. The sequence goes on from CAZASJ010000079.1 coordinate 3,991, forward strand.
TAAGTATTTCAATCCCGTACCCTATAAAGACAAACGATTTACCCGTGAACTGGCCATGCAATTCCCTTCACACAGATTCGAACGTTCGGCACCTATCATGATGAAGTTAAGGCAAATAAAATCAGAAACAGAAATCAATCTGATCCGAAAAGCCGGGGAGATTACAGGAAAAGCTTTTGAGCGGGTATTGAGAAAACTGGCGCCGGGAATGAAGGAATTCCAGGTGCAGGCAGAGATTGAATATGCATTCAGTTTCAATGGCGCTACAGGAAATGCATACAGACCAATAATTGCATCCGGGGCAAATACATGTGTATTGCATTATATAGACAATGATAAAATCTGCAATGATGGAGATCTCCTATTGATGGATTTCGGAGCAGAATATGCCAATTATGCAGCCGATATTACCCGCACCATCCCGGTAAACGGGAAATTTACTCCCAGGCAACGGGCTTGCTATGAAGCGGTCCTGAGGGTACATGATAAGGCCATTCAGTTATTGGTCCCCGGCACCAGCATCGATGCCTTCAATAATGAGGTGAACAAGCTGATGGAAAAGGAAATGATCACATTGGGTTTGTTCAGCGAAGCAGATGTGGCAAAACAAGATCCCTTGAAGCCACTTTTTATGAAATATTTTATGCATGGCACCTCCCATCCATTGGGCCTTGACGTACACGATGTGGGCTCCAAATATGACCCCCTGGAGCCGGGCATGGTGCTCACCTGCGAACCGGGACTTTATATCCGTGAAGAAAACATCGGCATCAGGATAGAAAATGACATCCTGGTGGCTAAAGATGGCCCTGTGAACCTTACGGCGCATATTCCGGTGAAGGTGGATGAGATTGAAGGAATAATGAATAATAAATAACGAACATCGAAATTCAAATAACTCAAAACTCAAGCTCCCGAAAAACCAGAATTCTTTGAATTCATTGTTTTTCGAGGATCCTCGACAAAATACCAAATCAAAGATTTGTGTTTTGTCGGGACCCAAAACTCAACCCTTTCTTGTTTTTTGATTGGAGATTTAATGCATTCGCAAATTGTAATATACAATTTGTGATGTCCTGTTCAAGCGCTGGATGGAACGCCAGGGCCCTCCTTTGTTTCCAATAAAGATAGTGTCATGTTGAATGCTTACGAGACATCCCCTCGGCTTAAGTTTTCAAGGCCCTAATTAGATCCTATTCTATGTAACTCAACGATAGTATGTGTTTTCACAACACTCACTATTTCTAACCAGACACTAATATTTTGATAAAAGAAATTTTGTTATTTTGATTGATCGTTTAAAACAATGGTTCTTGCGTTATCAACAAAAATAGTTGGGTCATTGTTGAATGAACCGTTATGAATTACAGTTCCGTTTTTGCTTATTATCGTTAAATGCGGATAAGCTTTAATATTGAACCTCTCTTTATATATATCTGCAGGCTCTCTCGAAATGTACTGTGGATAGGTGTATTTGAATTTTCTATAAAAATCAAAAATGAATGCAGAGTCCTCATAAATATTGTATGGAAGAAATGCTGCAACAATAACAATATTAGTATCATTTTTAAATTCCTGGTAGAGAGATTCAAACTCGGGTAGTTTCTTATAGCATACACTACAGGATTTAGTGTGAAAATATATTGCAGTTGTTTTACCTTCGATCTCTTTATTGGTATATGAGTCAATAATTGAATTGTAAAAATCAAATCTGATTTCTTTGACAAAAGGGCTGTTGTTTAGTCCAAATGCAAATTGCAGATAGTTTTTCATTCCCCAATATCCAAGCACTAAAAATACCAGATAGAATAGTACCAATACAGAAGCCAATATCTTTTTTGAATTTCGAAGTATCAGCAGGCAAAGCAATGCAGAAGCTATACTCAATATGGGAATAACCAAAAAGGGATAAATGTGAACCAGGCTATCAAAAAGAATAAAAGGCCCAAATAAACACAGATAAGGTAGTAGTAGAAATAAACTAAGTATCAGTCTATCTTTTGGTGAGGAGCCTTTATATGACAATGTCGCAAAGAAATATATTAACCCAATGAATGAAAACTGAAATGCCCATCCCTGGCTCCCAGAAAGTATTGCTAATGTCAGGGCTGTCAATGAATAGATCATCCTTTGCTTTATTTTACGGCTTTTTATTAATTTCTGCATAAACACCCCAAAAACAAAACCAAGAAATACAGCAATAAGGAAGACGGAAAAAACAGGATAGATGGCATAAAAACTATCCCAGGAAATACCTTTTAAATATACCAGTGATTGATATAGATATGTAAACAACAGAAAAGGGAAAATGCTCAAAAGAAATAGCCCAGTTAACGAGCTTATTCTTATTGTAGATTTTGCAAAGAAAGAGCAAAGAAACAATAACCAAACTCCGGTCCACAAAGTATATTGTGGGTCCTTAAAAAGAAAAAAAGCAAGCAACAAAATGAAGTTTACTAACAATGCACTTACTATCCATGGAGATTTTAGGATCCATTTAATGTTTGAAATAGGGTGCTTCATTTTATCGCCTGCTTTTTGATTATTGATATTTTATTGGTTTGGATCTTCCCCTGTACATCTGTGTTCGCATTTATACATACCAAATAATTTGCAACCAGAATCTGTAGCATTGCAATTTTCGTTATCACATGTACCCATACTAATAAAATAACATGATGTATCCCAAGCACAATCACAATCTTCACTCCATACAGAACCTGGAGGATCAGGAACTCTTTGCCCATTTTCTCCAAGGTTCTCGGAAACTTCACCTTTATCTGGTGGATACCTCAGTAATTCAATTTCTTCCAACGTACCAATATAGAAAAAACTTTGGACAAAAGTTAAAGTATCCATATTTGTTTCATTGAACATCCTGTCTGACCAATCATCAAAATATACTTGTGTTTGCAGTATGTTAGAATGTGTAAACAAATTAGGTTTTAGATTGCTCTTCATTTCCTGAATTAATAATAATTCATCGTCATCCCATTGTTGGGTTAGCACAATGTCAAGTTTTTCGTTCCAAATTTCACTCTTTTTTTCTGGCGAGAATGATCTTAGCGCTGCTCGTTGGTATGCAAATGGCAAAGCAGCTAATTCGGCTCGGGATAACCCTTCGAGAGACTTAAGATTTTCAACTGTCCATTTGTGTACTTCTTCATTACAACTGTACTTTACCGCATCCTTTTTGCAGCCCAAGAATGCCAGGGAAAATACAAACAATAATAAAATACTTTTAAAACTTTTCATGACAAATAAATATTAAGTTAAACATACGTTTTACAACTATATTTTTGGATCTTTAAATAAGCCTTTGCAAAGCATTAATGCTCCGGCTCAGGGTGATAATAGTTAAGAATGGATTTTTAGATCTTACAATAAACAAGCCTGGTCAAGCCTTTTGTATCGCTTATTGCGGAGTGTAAATTAGTGAAGGGTAGTTATTGTAGTTTTCTCTTATTGACTGATTGTAAAAGTAGTGAAAAAAACAAGTAGGGTTTACTCAGTATTCTCTCTCTCTCTCTCTCAGTCAGGCAGTTGAGATTGTAATATAAATCTATTCTAAATTAGATATTGGCAATTTCCTTGCTGGTTGAAGTTTATGTCGGGGAGTTAATATTGAAATTGAAAGCCAGGAGGAGGAAGCTGAGAACTAGGATCGAGCATTGAAAATTGAAAATCGAAAAACGAAATTTCATCCCCTTCCTGCTCACAGGGAGGGCCAGGCTGGGTAAAGACCTGAAACAAAATGTTTAAAACAAAATGTTTGTATGGAGAGATGTGTTTGGCAGAGGATGTAGATATTAAAGATTTACATTGTGTGCCTGACAAGAAGCCAGAATGTTTCAGGATACCGGGACGGAGCGCTTGGAGTACTTGAAATACTTGGAGTACTTGGAGTACTTGGAATATTTTAAGCCCGAAACCCGAAGCCCAAAGCCCAAAGCCTGAAGTCCCGAAAAACCAGAATTCTTTGAATTCATTGTTTTTCGAGGATCCTCGATCCCGGGAACCGGGAATCGGGACCTGAAGCCTGAAGCCCGAAGCCCGAAGCCTGAGAATTCAATGGATAAATCATTAATAGACAATTCCCGTTACCCGGTATCCGGCACCTTGTACCTTTTTTCTTACCTTTGCTTTCCCTATCAACTTAGTAATCTTTAAAACAGAAATATATGTTCAAAGCAGAAGTTTATGCAGCCAGGAGAAAACAACTGAGAGAAATGCTTTCCGGTGGATTGGTTTTTTTACCGGGCAATGATGAAGCATCAATGAATTATCCCGCCAATACATATCATTACCGTCAGGACAGTGATTTTTTATATTATTTCGGACATGACCATGCCGGCTATTCCGGCCTGATCGATGTTGATGCCGGCAAAGATATTTTGGTTGGCGATGACGTGAGCATGGACGACATCATATGGATGGGCCCCCAGCCATTGATGAAAGAGCAGGCACGAAAATGTGGTACTGACAACATCCTGGCAAGCAATAAGCTTGCCGATTATGTTCAGGATGCGATTTCAAAAGGACGCAAAGTGCATATTCTCCCTCCATACAGGGGCGACCGCTGGCTGTCGTTGGAAGGTGTTTTTGGCATGGCTCATGCTGATATCAGGAAATTCATTTCCGAAGAGTTCATCAAAGCGGTGGTAAAAATGCGTTCGATTAAAGACAAACATGAGATCATTGAAATTGAAAAAGCAGTGGATGTAGCTTACGTCATGCATACTACTTCCATGAAAATGGCCATGCCGGGAATAAAAGAACAGGAAATTGCCGGTGCTGTTGAAGGTGCTTCGCTTTCGTTTGGCGGACCGGTTTCTTTTCCTGTGATCTTGAGTGTTGATGGCCAGACATTGCACAATCACAACCATCACAATATCCTGAAGGAAGGACGGATGATGGTTACCGATGCAGGTTCGGAATCATCACTGCATTACACCAGCGATATTACCCGTACAGTGCCTGTGGGTGGGAAATTTAATCCTCGCCAGAAGACAATTTACGAAATTGTACTAAAAGCCAATATGCTGGCTATTGAAGCCATTAAACCAGGCATTTATTATAAAGAAATTCATTTGCTCGCAGCACGAACAATTGCTAATGGTTTGAAAGAAATTGGCATTTTAAAAGGGGATACTGAAGAGATCATAAAGGCAGGCGCTCATGCCTTGTTCTTCCCTCATGGCCTTGGTCATATGATGGGGCTTGATGTGCACGATATGGAAGGCCTCGGTGAAAATAATGTTGGGTATGATGATAGTATACAGCGCAGTGATCAGTTTGGACTCGCATTTCTGCGTTTGGCCAGGAAACTTGAGCCGGGCTTTGTCCTCACCGTTGAACCGGGCATCTATTTCATCCCTGCCCTTATCGACCTTTGGAGAAGTGAAGGAAAATTCACCGAGTTTATCAATTATGATAAGGCGGATACTTACAAAGACTTTGGCGGTGTGCGCATCGAAGACGATATCCTGGTGACTGAAAATGGATTCAGGGTGCTTGGAAAACCCATTCCGAAGACGGTGGCGGAGATTGAAGCGATCATGCAAGGATAGATTCGGAACTTTGAACTTTGGACTCGGAAGTTTGAACTGTTAAGAGATACCTGTTATCGTTAATCATAATAAGCTGCTATGGAAAAAATAAAAAAGGCAATCCGCATTATGAATATTGTGCGCATCATCGCCATCGGATTGGTGATTGTTGCGGCGGTATTATACTTCTATGCTCCTGAATATGCGATCTATCCTGCCATTATTGGATTTGCACTGATTGCATTGATCAACCTGCCACTGAATGTGTGGCTTTCGATGCAGAGAGAAAAAGAAAAGAAACAGCAGCTTAAACAATATGAAGCTGAAGGTAAGGAAGATAAAAGCGAAAAATGAAAGATCATATCCTATACAAGGGAAAGAAGATTTATTATGCTGTTACAGGCGAGGGGCCTGACATTGTGTTGCTTCACGGCTTTCTGGAACATCTGGGCATGTGGGATTATTTTTCAGGTAAACTTTCTGAAAAGTACCGTGTGATCAGGGTGGATTTACCCGGATTCGGAAAGAGCGAATGCCTTCACCATGTGCACCTGATGGAGCAGATGGCTACGACAGTGAATAAGGTCCTGAAGCACCTGGAAGTCAGAAAATGCCTGATGATAGGGCATTCAATGGGTGGATATGTAAGCCTGGCTTTTGCATCCAAATATCCGGGAAAACTGAAGGGCCTCGGACTCTTCCATTCACATGCACTGGCCGATAATCCGGAAGCCAAACTGAAAAGGAACAGGGCAATTGAAGTGGTTAGATCCGACCGTGGCGCCTTCATATTTAACTTTTTTCCTGAATTATTCGCACCAGATAATGTGCCTTTGTATACCAAAGAGATCAGGCAAATGCACCAGGATGCCATGAATGCTTCACCCAAAGGCATCATTGCAGCATTGGAGGGAATGAAATACCGGACCGACAAGCTGGATGTTCTGATAAATTCAAGGGTTCCGGTCCTTTTTATCCTTGGAAAGCAAGATAGCCGGATACCGTTTGAAAAAGCATTGGCCCAGGCCTCCATGCCGGAGGTAAGTGAAATACTCGTCCTTCATAATGTGGGTCATATGGGGCATATCGAAGCACGCACTCAAACCCTGAAAGCGGTGAAAGGCTTTGCGGAGAAAGTATTATGAAAAACAAAATCGAGTAAAGAGGATTCCCGATACCCGGTACCCAACATTGTTAAGCAATGTTAAATGATAAAGCATTAACTTCTAATTCATTATTTTTGCATTCCTAAGCACTTAACAGAACCATAAGGATGGGAAAATCAACAAGCATACAGGCAGAAACAGTCCTATCGCCGGATAAGCATAAAACCAGCAGGATGATTTTCCTGTTAATAATTGCTGTTTTTACATTTCTGCTATACGGAAATACACTCAATAATACGTATTCACTCGACGATTATATCATCCAGGGTGAGAGTGCCAAACTAATGAAGAATGGTATCCAATCCATTGGAGAAATCTTCACCACCACCTACACTTCCGGCAGTACCGCAGAGGGAGAAGCTAAATCATACGGATATCGTCCCATCGTAAGAACTGTTTTTGCCCTTGAATATTCGACCCTGAAGCTTTTTGGCATCGATCCATTGCAAAACCAGATTGCAGCAGCAAAAGCAGGCCACCTGGTCAATATACTTCTATACCTTGCCCTGGCACTTATCTTATACAGGCTATTGAGGCGATTTTTCCGGGATTATTCCATCTGGTTCCCATTTGTGATCGTATTGCTGTTCATAGCCCATCCTGTACATACCGAAGTGGTGGCAAGCCTGAAGAACCGGGATGAACTGCTGAGCATGATCTTCTCATTGCTCACGCTTCATATGCTCTTAAAATACCACGATAAAGATAAAATTGTCTACCTGGTCGGAGGCTTGCTTTTATATGTGCTCGCATTTCTTTCCAAGCCAACCGCACTCTCCTTCTGGATGGTCTTTCCATTGGTCTTCTACTTCTTCACAGATATGAAGCTAAAAAAGATATTCATGATAACAGGATTGATCACGATCATGATCATATTGGGTGGGATGGTCCCCTTTTTCTTCCTCGAAAGGGCAAGAGACTTCTCAATGATAGAAAACCCCCTGTATTTTGAGGATAACATCTGGTACATTCTGGGGACGGGAATGTACAGCCTGGGATACTATTTCAAGATCCTTCTTATTCCACATCCGCTGCTTTATTATTATGGTTTTGATATGGTCCCTGTCGTAAATCTGGGGAACATCTGGGTGCTTCTGAGTATTTTGGGATATGCCGGTATCCTTGCAATTGCAATATGGAAATTCAAGGAAAAGCATGTAATCTCCTTTGCCATTCTATTCTATCTTCTAACCATTGCCATGTTCAGCAATATTGTTCAGCCTGCTCCGGGAATTATTGCCGAGCGCTTTCTGCTTGCCCCTTCACTGGGTTTTGTGATAGTCCTGGCATGGCTCATTTTTAAGCTGTTTAAGGCGAATCCGGAAGCATCTAAAAATACGAATGCAAGGATATTCTTTGTGATGATCCTCACTGCCATCATCTTAATACCTTATTCGTACAAAACCATTCAACGGAACAAAAGATGGTATTCTGACCTGTCCTTGTACAAGGCAGATATGAAATACCTCGACAACTCGGTCAAAGCGCACGACCTGCTGGGTACTGCCATCATGAAAAAAACGGAAGTTGAACTCTCCAAGCAGGTGAATGTTGCAAAATTTCTCATGCCTGACATTGAGAAATCCATCAATCATTTTAAAAGAGCTGTGGAGATCTGGCCCGGACATCTTTCATCATGGAAAAACCTGGGCATGATATACAACAATCCCAGGGTTGCCGATCATTTTGTGGCAAGCGGGGACACTGTCAGGTTTGTTGCCTACAAAAAGAATGCAATCAGCAGCTTCAAGAAAGCACTGGAGCTTGCCCCGACAGATGGCAAAGCCCTGTTTAACCTGGGCCTCACCTATGAAAATGTCGGGATGTATGACTCAGCCACGTATTTCTATCAAATATGTGTCGACAATGATGATAATATCATCAATCCACGTTCAAGGCTGGCCGACCTCCGGTTTATGCAAGGGGATGAGCAGGAAGCCGTCAGGCTCAATGTTGAGATTACCCGTATCGATCCAAATGAAGCGCTTCCCTATGTTAGTTTCGGGAACTATTATATGATAAAAGGCGACACACTGAAAGCTGTTGAAAGCTATGAAGAAGCTGCCAAAAGAAATTCCAGGCCGGAAGTTTATGCCTTCCTCTCCCAATATTACCTTGACTCCGGAAACATGGAAAAGGCACAGTATTACAGAGAAGAATATACGAAGGCAATACAGCCTTAACAGATATGAAAAGTTATATAAAAGCCATCAGTTATCACTTACCTGAAAAGCAGATCAGCAATGATGATCTGGCGAGGGAATTCCCTAACCTGAAGATTGATGACCTGACAAGGCTGACCGGAGTTAAGAACAGGCATATTGCTGCTATTGATGAGACTGCCGGCGATCTGGCATTTCATGCTGCACAGAAACTTTTTCAAGAACATAGCATCAGCCCCGCTGAGGTAGATCACATCATATTTTGTGCACAGGGAGCTGATTTTATCACACCATCAACGGCATGCGTTTTGCAGGACCGCCTGGGAATACCCACAACTGCCGGATCATTGGATATCAACCAGGGATGTACCGGGTTCATTTACGGCCTAAGCCTTGCCAACGGACTTATCTCCACAGGAAATGCAAAGAATGTATTGCTGCTCACCTCCATCAATGTTTCTGAACTCATTCATCCGAAAGACAAAAGCAACAGGGCGATTTTTGGAGATGGATCAGCAGCCACCCTGATTGCGGAAAACAGCGCAATGCCGGAATCCGGTATAGGTGATTTTGTTTTCGGAACAGATGGCAAAGGCTTTGAATCCATCATCATCAAACACGGTGGAGCCCGCTATCCCTACCTGACAACAGAAGCGAAAGATTATTTTGATGAGGCCGGCAATGTAAGAAACGATCGCTGCTTTTACATGAATGGTGGTGCTGTATTTAACTTTTCCCTGGAAAAAGTGCCACAAATGATACCACAACTGCTTAAAAAAGCGGGAATCAGTGAAGATGATATCGACCTTTATGTTTTTCACCAGGCCAATCAGATCATATTGGAAAGCATTTTCCGCAAGATGAAAATCCCAAAGGAAAAGCAATATTTTCAACTCGAAAACTGCGGGAATACGGTTTCATCCACCATCCCGATCGCATTCTATCATGCAATTGCAGAAGGGAAAGTTAAAAGAGGGGATACAATGGTATTGGCAGGCTTTGGGGTTGGCTTTTCATGGGCAGCCTGCAATGTGAAATACTAGTATTTTATAAGTTCTAAGCTCTAATTTCTAAGCTCTAAACAATATTTAATATTCAAATATATTGGTGTCCGGTTAACATAATGACAACCCTCTTATTAGCATGGTATTGTTGGATAATAATAAGCATTACGAACTAAGGGCTTGAACTTGATTCGAGGGGGATTTCTCCCACGAGAACTCGGGGTCGAAATGACACGATCATTTAATATAGGAGAAGGGCGCGGCGCACAATAAATATCAATCATCGGAACGCCGCGCCCATTTTTGTTTATGATGGTTTGTATTGTCATGCTGAGCGAAGTCGAAGCATTTGCCTCAATATATTCCTAAGCCCTTTCAATGTGAACAATCTACAAATAACATGGCTAAAGCGTTTCCAATCGAAGGTGCGAAATTTACCTGACACCAATAATTCTGAATGGTCAATTTTATATAAAATAGTAAATATTGATTGACAATTTCAGACTGAGTTTGAGGATTTACAATAAACCATATGCAATCGGCCATCCATTCCTTCAATTCCAAATACAGAATATAGAATCGAAAATGCAAATACCCGAACATTTTTCGGGCTATTGCCAGTCTCCCCTAAATGGGAGAATATTTGGAATGCCGTGGCAAGACATGAGGCATTATTTGATTAAATGGGGCTTGGATTTCAGATATATACACACCCAAAATCAAACTTACACAACTACTGACTACTGACTTCTGACTACTGACTTCTGACTACCGACTTCTTGTCTGCAAAATTTTCCCCGGACAGTAGTGATTCAAATATTAAAATTCAAAACATTTTGGTACTTGAAAATTAGAGCTTTGAGCTTGTTTAGGATTTAGAGCTTAGAACTTTTGGTGTCCGATCAAAACTTCATTGGGTTCTTAATGAATGTCTGTTGCAAGTTTGATGCGAAGCACTCTGATGTCGTAAAAGTGAACGCCATAGGGCCTTTCACCAACTCAATTTAATTTTCCTGACACTAGTGGTTCTAGGCTCTATGCAATACTTAATATTCAAATATTAAAATTCAAAACATTTTGGTACTTGAAAATTAGAGCTTTGAGCTTGTTTAGGATTTAGAGCTTAGAACTTTTGGTGTCCGATCAAAACTTCATTGGGTTCTTAATGAATGTCTGTTGCAAGTTTGATGCGAAGCACTCTGATGTCGTAAAAGTGAACGCCATAGGGCCTTTCACCAACTCAATTTAATTTTCCTGACACTAGTGGTTCTAGGCTCTATGCAATACTTAATATTCAAATATTAAAATTCAAAACATTTTGGTACTTGAAAATTAGAGCTTTGAGCTTGTTTAGGATTTAGAGCTTAGAACTT
>CAZASJ010000080.1:0-14848 GCA_964487735.1 uncultured Bacteroidales bacterium
CGAACTACGAACTACGAACTACGAACTACGAACTACGAACTACGAACTACGAACTTTGAACTAAGTATTGATATTTTTTATATCTTGGTTTTATGAGAAAAATTGCATTTTTCCTGATGGCATTTAGCTTGATTTTGAGTTCATGCGCTCCTAAAACAACCACTTCTATTACTAAAAAATATCCACCCCTTGATTACAGGGAGGAGGTACTGGTATTCGGGCTACAGGATGATACTCCGGAAGATGCTGAATTGCTGGGGATTGTAAAAATCGGAGATTCAGGGTTTTCTACCAACTGCGACTATGATGTGGTTCTGAATGAAGCCAAAATGGAAGCACGGAAAACCGGTGGAAATGCCATTAAAATAATTGAACACAAACCCCCCAGCTTTATGGGCAGCTCTTGCCACAGAATCACTGTGAATGTTTTAAGGATAGCCAACCCTGTTGATCCTGAAACCGTCAAGGAAAAGCATGAATTTGGTCAATAGATAGGGATTGCGCTCAAATGCAAGTATAAAAATAAGACATCAATCTATGAGAAGCAGAATAATTACTTCAATTTTGATTTTTATCCTTCTGTCCCTATTCTCGATTTCGCTGCAATCGCAAGATCTGATCGTTACCAGTGAAGGTGATTCATTGAACTGTAAAATCACAAATGTGAAATCTGATTTCATCTATTTCACTTTTCTCTATGAGGATCAGGCAAGGAGCACACTCCTGCAAAAAGATCAGGTAGTTTATCAATATAATTATTTCCAGGAAGCAGAGGTTCCGGCAAATATGGTGGTTGGGATGAAGGACTTTCCCCGTTTCAGGGCGGCATTTAACTTTGGCTGGAGTTACCGTTTATCGAAAGTGTCTGATAATATTCCTTCTGATTTCAGGGATTATATGCAAAACCTGAGATCGGGCTATATGCTTGGCCTGGAGATGTCGTACTTCATGTCTAAACCATTTGGGCTTGGTGTTAAATACTCGGTGCATCGATCCAAGAATGATATGAGCCCCGTAACAATCATGTACGAGAATGGATATACCAGAACAGGGCAAATGAGTGATAATATCTCAATAAGTTTTATTGGTCCTACCTTCACTATCAGGGGATTGAATAAGGATATGAAAAACAGCTTTATCATGAGCATCGGACTTGGTTACCTGGCCTACAAGGATGTTGCTGTCCTGATTGATGATTTTACGCTGAAAGGAAGTACAATGGGTTTATGTTGGGATATTGGATACGATATTGGCTTGTCGAAAAGAGTAGCCCTTGGGTTTATGCTTTCTCTTATCACAGGAAAACTGACCTCTTACGATATCTCAGACGGATTCACCACCCAGACCATTAAGCTTGATAGCGACGAGCAGGAAGGCCTGTCCCGCATTGATCTTTCAATAGGTTTGCGCTTTATTCGTTAAATCCGAAATACTGCTGCCTGCTGCCTGATGTCCCGAAAACCCAGAAATGGTTGATTTTATTGTTTTTCGGGGATCCTCGATCCCGGGGACCGGGAATCGGGACCTAATACCTGATACCTGATGCGGGTATTTAATAAATAACTTATTGCTCTTCGAAAGGGAATCCTTAGTTTTGTAATGTGAAAGGAAAAACCACGTACGCAAGGAAGAGTTTTCGCTTGTATTTACCCCCAACTGTGGGTTACAATTACCCCATGTTGCTGCGTTTGCTTCGAAAGTATAGGGTTGACAAGGGATACCATGGCAGGGCATTTATCATTTCCCTTATCAGTATGATAGGGGTGCCTTTTCGCATTTACGAGAAACAGGCCTACGATAAAAAAGCAGATCAGGTCAAGCTCAAAGAACCACCCGTATTCATTCTTGGCCATTGGCGAAGCGGAACGACTCATCTGCATAACTTATTGTGCGAGGATGCGGATGCAGCTTATGTAACAACTTACCAAAGTGTATTTCCCGACCAATCACTGGCAGCAGGAGCTAAATTTCTCTTTAAGAATATCATGAGGATGATCATGCCCCTGAAACGTGCTGGTGACAATATTAAACTCAGCATTGACTATCCACAGGAAGAAGAATTTACGCTGGGTGCCAGGAACCCTGCGAGCTTTTATTACTACTGGTATTTTCCTGAACTTATCAAGGAATTTTACGATCAATACCTCACATTTGAGGCTTCTGATGAACAGCTGCGGACGACTTTCATCAGGGACTATAAACGGGTCATCAATAAGGCCATATTGTATACCGGCAAGGAGAGGTTTTTTTCAAAAAATCCTGTGAATACCGCACGCATACCCATGCTCCTGGAGATGTACCCTGATGCTAAATTTATCCATATCCACCGCAACCCGGTGAACGTGATCCTTTCCACAAGGCATTTCTTTTCACACATGATGCCGGGCCTTAGCCTGCATAAGATCGATTATGACAAGGTAAATGCTGATATCTATTCCATTTACAAGAGGATGATGGGTGATTACTTCAAAACCAGGGAACTCATCCCTGAAGGAAACCTGATTGAAGTAAAATACGAATCCCTGATTGCCAATACCATGGAGGAAATGAAAAAGATCTATGATGCTTTTGGCTTCGAAGGCTTTGATACGGCCAGCCCTGTCATAAAACGCTATGCTGAATCAAAAAAAGGCTATGTGAAAAACAAATACATCATCAAACGCGACCTCCTTGATGAGATTCTCCTGAATACCGATTTCACCATGAAAAAATGGGGGTATGAGATTCCGGATAACCTGGAAATTATATAGAAGAGAGGAAAAATTAGCCTAATGCGTAATTCCTGATGAAATTTGTAAGTTAGGGTGTTAAAGTGAAAAAGTCCATAGACGTCACTAATAACTCAACCCTCAACACTCATAACTCAACCCTCAACACTCAACTCTTTAATTATAAGTAGGCAAATACGAATAATCCTTCGAATACCTCATCATTTGTTCTGAATAATCGTTAGGATATTCAAGCTTCACATCACTGATGTTCTCGCCATCATACACAGGGACCAATGTTGGATTAAGGAAACCACCGTATGGTGCAAGGTTCAGTTTGGCATAGCGTTCCAGCACTTCTGCATGCAGTATGGGGTCAACTTTCACGGCATAATTCTCAACAAGTGCTTTACCTGCTTCATAATCGCCTTCAGATTTGATGCGTTGTACTTCTGCCAGCAATTCGCCCAGCAAAACATTGAGTTTGTCATAATCGTTGATGCGATAATATGTTTTACCATCCCTGCTGATCTTTTCGATCACGTTCTCGTCTTTGCCATTTTCATAGCACCACATGCTGATCAGCTGACGGTTGCGCATATGCGCCTGCTCAATATTTTTCCCAGGCTGAATGCGGGTGAGCTGTGTCATCAGTCCATTGCGGAGATAACCATCATACTCGGCCATAGCGGCTTCTTTGTTTGGCAATAAACCAAGTTCCTGCATTTTTGGTGACCACATATAGTACAATGCAAAGAGGTCGGCACGTGATTCTTCAAGTGCCGAGCTATAATTCTTCAATGCTTCTGAACTTGTACCCGGCAACAATTGTCCGGAACCATGTCCCAGGCATTCGTGCAGGTCGGTATGTATGTTTCCTGCCATATAGCCATATTCTTTGATGCGTGCGATCTCTTCCGGGCTGGCACAAAATTCTTCAAGGAAACCATTGCCCAGGCTAGCCATATCATAGGCGTAGGTGATGTTGTCCATGGTGACGGATTTTGATCCGTGGTCTTTCCGGATCCAGTCGGCATTGGGAAGGTTGATGCCAATGGGAGTTGAAGGGTAACAATCGCCCCCAAGCTGGGCAACATTGATCACTTTGGCAGTGACGCCTTTTACTTCATCTTTTTTGAAACGTGAGTCTGTAGGTGAATTATCTTCAAACCATTGTGCATTGTCGCTGATGATTGTGGAGCGTTTTGTTGCTTCGATGTTTTTGAAGTTTACCACCGATTCCCAACTGGCTTTCATGCCCATGGGGTCGCCATATACTTCGATGAATCCGTTTACATAATCCACATCCGGCACCAGGTCTTCTACCCACATCACATTGTATTTATCCCAGAGCCTGAGGTCGCCGGTCTTATAATATTCGATCAGTGTTTCCAACGCTTTTGCCTGGCTTTCTGTTTCAGCTACAGTAGCAGCTTTCTCAAGCCAGTACACAATGCGGGCAATGGCAGCACCGTAAAGGCCATCGAGTTTGTAAACATCTTCTTTTACCACCCCGTTTTCTTTAATAAGTTTGGAGTTAAGTCCGTAGGAGATGGGTGTTTCATCACCGGCAATTTTAATTCCTTCATAATAGGCATCTGCCTCAGCCTGGGTCACACCTTCATAATAATTGCATGCTGAATTTGCAATGAGATCCATTTCGGGGTTGCTGCAGATTTTTTTCGAAGCCACAGCTGGATCAAAGATAATATCTCCCATCCATGCAGTAAATGCAGCCAGATCTTTGGCTTCGGGGATCGGGAAAGCAGATTCGGGTGAATTATTAACAAGCATTTCAAAATATTCCCTGTCGAATCCGGGTACAAACTTATCGTTTGAGTAATGATGATGGATTCCGTTCGAGAACCATATTCTTTTAAGATAAATATTAAATTCTGTCCACTCAGGTGTTTGCCTGTCGCCAGCGAAGTTCTTGCTGATCTCTTCCAGTGTCCTCCTTACGGCCAGGTTGTATTTAAAATTCTGATCGAAGATAATATCCCTGCCGGCAAGGGCTGCTTCACCCAGGTAATAGATGAACTTTTTCTGTTCGATGTTTAGTTCTTCGAAGCCCGGGATCTGGTAACGCATGATCTTTATGTCCGCAAACTGTTCGCTTAAGAATTGAAAATCATTTTCTTCCAGGGCTATATTTTTCTGCTCAGCCTGATTGCATGAAATGATTGAGATACTCATTACTGCTAAAATTAGAAAGGTGAAGTTTTTCATGATACTGTCGTGAATTTAGTTTTTGTAGAATGGGAGTTTTACGATGCGTGCCTTGAGCAGCTTATTTCTGACCTTGATATAGATCTCGCTGTCAAAAGCGTTGTGTCCTTTATTGATATACCCCATCCCAATTGCTTTCTTGGTGGATGGTGACATGGTTCCTGAGCTTACTTCGCCAATAACATCGCCTTCCGCTGTACAAATTTCATAATGCTGCCTTGGAATGCCTTTGTCGATCATCTCAAATCCGCGAAGTCTGCGCAAGGGGCCTTCTTCTTTCAGCTTGGCCATAAATTCCCTGTCGATAAAGTCATTGCCATCAGTAAATTTTGTGATCCAGCCGAGTCCTGCCTCAATTGGAGAAGTGGTATCGTCGATATCATTGCCATAGAGGCAAAATCCCATTTCCAGGCGGAGTGTGTCCCTGGCAGCGAGGCCGATCGGTTTGATGCCAAAATCTTTTCCTGCTTCAAGTACTGCCTGATAGACCTTTTCGGCATCCTGGTTGGCGATATAGATCTCACAACCGCCCGATCCTGTATATCCTGTGGTAGAGAGAATAACATCGGCTACGCCGGCGAAATTCAATTTTTTGAATGTATAATATTCCATGTCAGTAATGGGCTCCGATGTGAGGGATTGCATGGCCTCCAGTGCTTTAGGACCCTGTACGGCAAGCTGAGCGATCTCGTCTGACGCATTGTAAAGCTCAGCACCCTTGGTGTTTTGTGATACGCACCATGCCCAGTCTTTATCAATGTTGGCCGCATTTACTACTAGAAGGTAAGTTTCTTCATTGATTCTGTACACGAGCAAATCATCAACAATCCCGCCTTTCCCGTTTGGAAAACATGTATACTGCACTTTACCATCGATAAGCTTTGAAACATCATTGGTGGTTAGCCTTTGAACAAACTCAAAAGCATTGGGCCCTTTCGCCCAGAATTCTCCCATATGGGAAACGTCGAAAACGCCTACGCCATTTCTTACTGTTTCATGCTCAATATTGATGCCCTCAAAAGTTACAGGCATATTGTATCCGGCAAATGGCACGATCCTGGCCCCCATGGATTCATGGGTCTTGGTAAATGCAGTATTTTTCATAGTATTAAAAATTTCTTGTAAAGGATTAAAGAACCACAAAAGTATAAAATACTCCTATATATGTCTCACTATTATCCTGATTTTCTTTATATCTTTGGGACTTACAATAATTATAATGTTTCGTACCATTAAAAATACGCCGCGGACTGTCATCCTCATCATCGACCTTTTCATAGTGATCGTTTCCGTGGTGCTGGCATATCTACTCCGATTTAATTTTTCCATTCCCGAAGTGGAGATGATCGCCTTCCCCAAAGTACTGGGCTATATCGTACTGATCAGGTTGATAAGCTTCCTCATTGGCAGGACCTATGTAGGGATTATCAAATATACCAGTACACAGGATGTTATCAGGATATTTATAGTTGTGTTTATTGGCAGCCTGGTATTTGTGCTGACAAACCTGCTTACCTATTATGCCATCAATGGTCTTTTCTTCATTCCATTTTCCATCATCATTATTGATTTTATTAGCACGGTGCTTATCCTCACTGCCTTCAGAATGTTTGTGAAGGTAGCCTATATGGAGATGGCCACACCGGCAGGTGAGCGCTCTGATATTATAATTTTCGGAGCAGGGGAGGCAGGATTGATAGCGAAGCGGACCTTCGACAAAGACCCTTCTACCAATTACCGTGTGGTAGCTTTCCTGGATGATAGCCCGGGAAAAGTTGGCAAGAAGATAGAAGGAGTATCTATTTATTCCACGAAGAAACTCAATGAATTGCTGGATAAATGGCCTGTGGCACAATTGATAATTTCACCTCAGAAGATGTCCCAGGCCAAGAGGCAGGAGATCATAGAAACCTGTCTGGAGCATGATACCCATGTATTGAATATACCTCCGGTATCGCAATGGATAAACGGCGAACTGAGCTTTAAGCAGATCCGAAAAGTAAAGATCGAAGACTTGTTGGGAAGGGATGTAATCCTGCTTGACAAAGAACAGATATCTAAAGACCTGGCGGGAAAGAATGTGATGATCACGGGTGCCAGCGGCTCCATCGGCAGCGAGATCGTCAGACAAGTGGCAGGCTATTCCATCAATAAGCTGATACTGGTCGACCAGGCTGAAAGCCCGCTCTTTTTCCTGGACCTGGAGTGCAATGAGAAATTTGGGACCAAAGATATAGAGATCATTGTGGCCGACATCTGTGATATACAGCGGATGAAGGATATTTTTGTGAAGCATAAACCGCAAATTGTTTATCATGCGGCAGCGTATAAGCATGTACCGATGATGGAGGCCAATCCCTCGGAGGCAGTAAGAACAAATGTCTTAGGTACCAGTCAACTGGCCAATCTGGCATCTGAAAATAAGGTGGAAAAATTTATTATGATCTCCACCGATAAAGCCGTGAAGCCAACCAGCGTGATGGGGGCTTCCAAACGAATAGCCGAAATGTACACCCAGGCCATGAACTCAAAAAATGGCACCTCATTCATAACAACTCGTTTCGGGAATGTTCTGGGTTCGAATGGCTCGGTGATACCGCTCTTCAGGGATCAGATCAGCAAGGGGGGGCCGGTTACTGTTACGCATCCTGAGATTACCCGCTATTTTATGACCATACCGGAGGCATGCCAACTGGTGTTGGAAGCCGGTGCCATGGGCAATGGGGGAGAGATCTTTATTTTTGATATGGGCAAGTCCATCAAGATCATTGATCTGGCTAAGAAAATGATCCTGCTTTCAGGATTAACACTTGGGAGTGATATTCAGATCAAGTATACAGGGCTCCGCCCGGGTGAAAAGCTATACGAGGAATTGCTTAATGATGAGGAAAATACCCTTCCTACACATCATCCACAGATCATGATTGCAAAGGAAAGCAAGTTTGACCTGGAAAGCATTGCATCCCATATAAAGGAGCTTACAGCTTTTGGCAATAGCATGAATGGCTTTGATATTGTGAAAAAGATGAAAGAGATTGTCCCTGAATTTAAAAGCCGCAACTCTCAGTATGAGAAACTTGATGCTGCAAAATAAGACATTTGATTTCTGCGTTAAACCTTTATGAGTGTTGAGTGTTGAGTGTTGAGTCCCGACAAAACACAAATGGTTGATTTGGTATTTTGCCGGGGATCCTCGAAAAACAATGAATTCAAAGAATTCTGGTTTTTGGGGATGTTGAGTTAGTTTGTAGTTTGATATTTATATTTTATGAGAATTAAGGATAGCCTTCGATATTATATTACCCTTTTGATAGTTGTTTTTTCGCTATCGGCCAATGCAGCGTATATTCTAATCCCAATGGACGGTAGTCAGCGGGATCACCTGAAAGCATATGGGGTGGCATATTGGGTGCTGGAAAAAGACATTGAGGTGAGCTGGCTGTTGAATTACAGGGGTGGTAGTTTTATGTGTCAGTACCATGAACTGATCGAGAGTGAATGCCTGATACGTGGAGTAAGCTGCCAGGTGATTGCTGATGTACAGGCATCTGCAATTTTGCAGGAAATTTCGCAGGCAGAGGTGAATATGGATGAGGTAAAACTGCATATTCCTCCAAAGATCGCAGTGTATTCACCAAAGAATAAACAACCCTGGGACGATGCCGTAACGCTGGTTCTTACATATGCTGAGATTCCTTACGATGTGATTTACGACCATGAAGTGCTCCAGGGGATGCTTCCCATGTATGATTGGCTGCATCTTCATCATGAAGATTTTACCGGTCAGTACGGGAAATTTTGGGCGAGGTATAAAGATTTTCAATGGTACAGGGAAAACCAGCGGGCTGCCGAGGCCACTGCAAAGGAATTGGGTTTCGAAAAAGTATCCGAATGCAAGCTTGCAGTTGCTAAAAGCATACGCGAGTATGTTGCCGGTGGAGGATATCTTTTTGCCATGTGTTCAGCAACCGATAGTTATGATGTGGCCCTGGCAGCTGATGGTGTGGATATTTGTGACGTGATGTACGACGGTGATCCAATGGATCCTGATGCTCAATCAAAACTTGATTACTCTCAGTGCCTCGCTTTTACAGGATTTACCTTGAAAACCAGTCCGAACGAATACGAAATATCCAGCATCGATGCTACACAGGAACATGTCAGGTCCATCAGGCCTGAAAATGATTTCTTTACACTTTTTGATTTTTCTGCCAAATGGGATCCTGTCCCAACCATGCTGTGCCAGAACCATGAGATGATTGTTAAGGCATTCATGGGACAGACCACAGGCTTTCAGAAAGAACATATCAAGCCTGAAGTATTGATTCTGGGTGAAAATAAAGCACTGAACGAGGCAAGGTATATTCATGGCGAATTTGGAAATGGTACCTGGACATTTTTCAGCGGTCACGATCCGGAGGATTATCAACATCTTGTTGGCGATCCGCCTACAGAACTTATATTGCATCCCAACTCAAGCGGTTACAGACTGATCCTGAATAATGTATTGTTCCCGGCTGCTAAGAAGAAAAAACAGAAAACCTAATGAAATCTGAAATCTGAACCACTAGTGTCCGGTAAAAAATCGAATATAACTTTTTTTAATAGCTTACTGCCAAATTAAATGGGCCCTTCTTGTTTATGATTAATGCCGTGTCATCCCGGCAGTCGAGGGATATCCACTTTGTTCACCGAAGCTTTTCATCCTACGCCAAGGCTTCGGATGATGAAAAGCGAAGGTGAAGTATCCAGCCATCAATGCTTCAAAAACTCATCATAGAACGGATTCCCGTTGAAATAATAGATAACCTGATTGGTGCAGGTATCTTCTCCGATGTATTGAATAGATCCGTTATTGACATCCAGTCCGGGTGTGTTAAGGAGGGTTTTCCCACTTCTAATCCATCGACAATCCAGGTGATCTCCGAGAGCCTCACTGATAATGGCCGAATAAACAACCCCGTTGATATCAGATCCTGTTGCCTGTCCGCTGATCTCAAATACATCATCTGAAAAATCATTTAAGCTTTCTTTCCCTGCGATCCAGGTAAAGGTCTTGGTCGATTCCCAGTGAAAACTTCCGTGTGAGATGGTATCGTAAAATGTGAGGGTGGCATCGGGAACCATGTGCTCGTACATCTGCAGCATGCCCGCTGATAGCCCATTGTTGTTGATGGTGTTGTTTCCTGCCAGGATGAGGTCATTTACAGTATAATTTTCGAAATGAAGTGTAGCGATCGATCCTGTTTGAGAGAAATCCTCGTTGAGATCCACGCTGATCTTCCCTTTTCGGCCTTTGCCATCCGGACAGTTGGTATTGTATGGCCCGTAATCAATAATGTATTCTATCCCATTCGTATCCTGGTATGTGCATTGTGCATTGAAAATGACTTTACTGCCTTCAGTCTTCAGGCTTGAATCACTCACTACCATTATAAAGAGATTGAAAACCTCAGAATAGGCTCTTTCGGCAATGACCTGCTTGTTCCCAACACTCAGGCTTGGATTGTAATTGGTTTCAATGCTGCCTTTTTTACAGGAGCTTGCAGCAAAGAAAGCCAGAATAAGGATGGCAGAGATATAAATGGAGGTTTGCTTCATTAAGAATGCTTTCTTGTATATGTTTGAAACGAGAATGGCAATGAATTATTTTCTTCGTCAATATGGTCTTCCTGTTCAATAAGCTCCCATTCTTCTTCTTTGATCTTGGGGAAAAAGATATCTGCCTCATATTCCCTGCGTACACGGGTCAGGTAAAGTTTATCAGCAAGCGGAAGGAATTGTGCATAGATGGATCCTCCTCCTATGATAAAGCACTCCTCGTCTTTTTCGCATTTCTGCATGGCATCTTCGATGGAATAGGCCATGATGCAACCTTCAAAGTTGTCGTTGGGATCATCTGTGATCACGATGCTTATCCTGTTTGGCAATGGCCTGATGGGAAGCGATAGAAAGGTGTTCTTTCCCATAATCATCTTATGGCCACTGGTGATCTTTTTAAAGCGTTTCAGATCATCAGAAATATGCCAGAGAAGGTCGTTATCCTTTCCTATGGCATCGTTATCGGCAATGGCTACTATAATAGATATGGACATGTTTTAAAGTTTATGGCAAAATTAAGTAAAAAATGATTTGGATACCGGCTAATGAATCCCGGGTTTCGGGCAGAGCCCGGTATATATATAATGATTATTTTGTGAGGAAGCGTTTATGGAAATAAGCTGAATAAAGGCCTTTTTTTAGAAGTTTCAGGTTCAATTTGTAAAAAAATCAATATTTTTTAAAATCTTATCAATAACGATATTAACAAAACACTATATCCCTTCAAGCCAGTTTATTGAAAGATAGGGGTTGATGAGTAGTTGCGTAAGTTGCAATAAATCAGAGAAATAGGCTTCTTGAATGTGCTTGTCTGGCGGTTTTTATGTTTTGGCATTGTGATTTGATTTTTTTTATTGGCATATTTTTAGAAATTTTCTTTGAAATATTTTATTGCTCACGAATAGTTTAAATATTATATTTGTCAGGAAACATTTTATTTCTAACTAAAATTTTTGAATCATGGAAGGATATTGCGTTAAGTGTAAAGCAAAAAAAGAAATTAAAGGTGCTAATGAAGTAACCATGAAAAATGGCAGGAAAGCAATGAAGGGTACATGCCCAACATGCGGTACTGGCATGTTCAGGATACTTGGAAAAGCTTAGTATCTTACAATATTCTTAATTCGGCAGATAGGAATTGCTAATGCTTAAGGATACGTCCTGTTGTAGTAGTAGCAATTCCTGTGTTGCCTTGAAATTGGATATCCCTTATCCAGTTATATTCAGAAGCAGCATATTGATTGCTCCAGTTTGCTCCCAGGTCTGAGGAGTAAAAAATTCCATTGACAGCACCCAGGTAAATTTCATTGTCCGACTTCAGAAAACAGCAGGAGGTCGTGTTTAGTGTAATACTGTCGTTAGTAAGAAGTAACTCCGCCCACTCCAATCCTCCGTTGAGGGTATAAAATAATTTCATTTTGGGTTCCGCATGTGGTGATTCTTGTTCACCAATAAGGGCAATCCCCTCGTTTTCAGTCGTAAATTGGATATCAAAGAACCATTGAGTATCTCCAAGGTCATTCACAAGATCCCAGCTGCTCCCTCCATTTGTGGTTTTATGGAATTTGCCAGAACTTTGAGCCGTGTATCCGATCTCCTGATCAATAAAATCCATGCATGTGTAGGAATTGCT
The DNA here is from genome assembly GCA_964487735.1 of uncultured Bacteroidales bacterium. GTDB lineage: Bacteria > Bacteroidota > Bacteroidia > Bacteroidales > B18-G4 > B18-G4. The sequence continues at coordinate 12,172 of CAZASJ010000080.1, forward strand.
TACCGGAAGAATCATTTGCCAGGTTTTGGCTGTATCCATGCTGGCATACACCCCTGTTCCATAACCCAGGATCTTTCCATTTTCAAATGAGTGAAATGATTCGAAATTCAACAATCCTGTATGCAGGGTATCCCATGTATTCCCTGAATCAAATGTCCTTGCTGTCAATCGGTAGCCGCACATCAGGCCGATGTCATCATTCAAAAAGTGTATTCCCTGGAAGTACAGGTTCTTATCGAAAGGCAGCATATTCCAGCTCAATCCTTCATCTTCCGATTTATACACCAGTGTTTTATTTCCGGAATTGGTATTTGCCAGGACGTAAACTGCATTTCCTGTGATATCGATATCGGCATCATTATTTTAAACATTTCTCGAATCTCGGCAATATCTTTTTCCAGTACATTTATCCTGTCCTGATTTGGGTTTGCACCCTTTTGAGTATTATTCACAGGATTGGATATAGTAGCCTCCTCGATTGTCGCTGGTTCAAGAACTTCTACATAATCCTTGTAATCGGCATAGATAAACAGCATTACCTCTACTTTGGGTTCACCTTTACCATTGGTGAATACCTTGAAGTGTTGAGGGTGATTAAAAATACATGCCTCAACAATACTACCATTTATGAAGTTTTTGTGATTCGTAGGAGGAGCAAGATTCCCAGCTTTATCTCCGAAGGAAATGATTTTGAACCTATATTCCTCCTTGACATAAGGACCATTTTTGATATTGTGATCTGCCCTAGCACGAGTCCTTTCCCCGAGAGACATACTGATAGTGCCTTCGGAGATAGCCATTGGTGTTCCTATTTTGGTGGTAATGAACGTAAGATCTGAATCGCACTTTGGACATACTCGATGAATATATGACGAATACATTCCTTTGCATTTTGAGCATGTTCTGTCAAACAGTTTGTTGTCGTGGAGAAGTTTACCAGTGATTTTGAAACAGTTCGTCACCTTATTTTCGTAAGTATCTGCCATTTTTGTTACCTCCATGAATTGGGTGTTTTGTTTACCACCTCGTTAGTTTTATAGAGCTTCCAACTCTTAGAGTTAGGTGGCCCAACCTCAGTTAAAGATACTATTTTTGTATATCGTATTTGTCTCCATACAGAGTTATTATACCTCTATTCACCACCATATCACCATCATGTGTTATGATAACTTTATCACCTATACTGAGGCCGTGCTGCTCATCAATACCGAATATAAGTTTTACAAGTGGTTTATAATAGTCACTATTATCTTGTATTGGAGCTATGGACACTACCTGATTACCTGGATGAGGTACTAAAGCACCTTCATCATTTAATGTAGTAAAATGACTTGTTGGTCTTTTACATGATGGGCAGATGATAAATGTGTCATCACCTTCGTGATCACATAATGTACAAATACGTGTGCGTTTACTTATATTACTTACAGTTCCTTCAACTATTATTTTTAACATACTGTACTCCTTTTTTTGATTAAATAGATTAATATTACCCCACCTAGTTAGTTTTATAAATCTTTCCACAATTTAATAAAAGATTTACTTAGATTTTGATTTTAGATATTTGTCAACCCTGTTACACCATTTGAACCAACTATTGGCGGTCCTAGCTTTTGGAGCAAAACCATAACATTGAGGACAATATTGGTATTTTTTTGCTCCAAATAGTGCAATTTCTGTTTTTTCAATTTCATGTTGATGGCCACCCATATTGTGTTTACAGAGAGGACATTGAAGTGTCATTATTTGACGTAACTTTAGTTGTAGTCCCATTACATACCTCCTTGTAATCCATATTTTTTATAGCATTCAGGACCGATACCACGTTTGATGGATTCGGGATGAGTAAGAATACGCCCACAATTACCACACCTACCATGGTGATAAATCTCTACACCTGGAGGCATAACACAGTTGATGAGGTGTCTGAGAATCCATGCAAATGCTTTGTAGTTTCTCGTGACTTTGCTTTTCCGAGTTACAGGAGCAAATTTCTTTCTCCACATCATTGCAATGTCGGTGAAAAACGGACCAACTCGGGTTTTGACATAAGTATAATGTTTACCAGTTTTGGTACTTACCATAGTGAACACCGCCCTTTTGCTACTAATATATCTAAGGGCTTCTACGGGGTCCAGAAACTTAAACTCGTCGTGGGTATTAAATTCCATAATACTTTACCTCCTTTCGTTGTTTACTACAAGAGTTAAATGATGTTTTACCCGAATGGGTATTTCTTTGAATCCAGCTTCTATACGAAAAGCATCACGGGCAGTTTTTAGTAAATCGTGATAGTCTTTGAAGCCAGACAATCCTTTAGTAAGAGCGATAGCATAATCAGTATGACATTTTTTAGTAAAAAATTCTTTTTGTGTGGTAAACCTGTCTAAAATGTTTTTCACACGTGTCATCTCTTTTTCAAGAGACAGTATTGTTTTCATGAGCTTTCTTTCTCTTTCTTTATCCAACTGTCAATCACCTCCTTCTTTTGTCATCATAGATTTATAATATATTTTTTCCATATGCATTCTGTCCTTGTAACAGGATTTGCATTCTACTCCCATGTCCCCTATAGAACCTACGCTTGCAGGTTCGGCGAACTCGTCCTTGAGCCGCGCCACCTGCTCGGGCGTCGCCCCCAGCCGCGAGAACATGCCGCGGTGCCGGGCGATGAAGT
>CAZASJ010000081.1:0-11818 GCA_964487735.1 uncultured Bacteroidales bacterium
TATTGGTTGAGAAATTGTCTTTCACATAAACCTTTCCCTGAGAAAAATGCAGATGTAAAGGAAACATTGTAGCTTCCTGGTTCAAAATACTCGCATATGCTCCCCAAGGTCTGGATAGGTTGCAATGTGACATGCCTGCCTTGGCAACAAAGGGTTGAAATAATCTGTAGATCTCCAAAGCTGTTAAAGAATCATTGATTGAATTACCTATGGCATAATATGCACTATCCATTTCTTCTTTATCAACCAAAGCATATAAATTATAATTACTTTCTTCAAGCGTTTCATACATATATTTCAGGTCGTCTTTAACTTCCTGAGCTGAATACTTTTTAGCTGGTTGTGCAATAACTATTGTAGATAAGCTGCAAATGATTGTTAAGATGATAATTAGTTTTTTCATGGATCTATTGATTAAGTTTAAAAATGTTGAGCAAAAATAGTTTCCACAAGCTCATCAGTCGTCCGAATGCGTCCGTTCGGACTAATTTTTAAACTTTTTATAGTATTCTCTTGGTGTTTGGTCTGTGTATTTTTTGAAAATGTGATTAAAAGTAGATTTTGAATTAAACCCACATTCGAATGCATGGCCGAGCAAGGTTAATTGATCACAATCTGATTGCTGTAATCTTTGCTTAAACTCTTCTACCCTGTATTTATTCACAAATTCATAGAAATTCATTTGCAAATCATGATTGATAATCCGGGAAATTGTTTTTGAATTCATCCCTGCGAGTTCCGATAATTTAGGTAAATCCAGATCCGGATTAAGGTAAGGCTTCTGACTGGCCATCAGGGAGCGTATTTTTTCTGCTTGCTCAGGATTAGAGGGAATCATCTCTGTTTTTAATGATGTTTTTGAAAATCCGGAGACTTCTGTTTGCGATTTTGTATATCCAATAAATCCAATCCAGGTAGTGATGACCGAGAGTCCGATATTGATGGGTAGGAAATAAAAATCTCTGAATGCATTTTGAAAAATATAATAATCAAGCTTTGTAATAGTTATCCAGAAAATCCAGAACCCTGAATAAATGAAAATGGGAATTCGCAACCAACCCAGGGATTTGTTTTTTAAGTTTGAATACTTGCTTTTTACCCAATGGCCATACTTAATGAGTAAACGAACTGACAGTAGGACGTAGACAATAATAGATGCGGTACCAAGCCATTGCATTATCAAATAGACAATCGTAAATGGATGTGTTGGTGTTTGATACAAGCCATTTGATCCAAGCCGATAAATTTCAGTACGGTAGAAAATAAATTCCAGCACAACCGGTAAAAAATGAATGTATTCTTTTTTTGAAATTCGATAGTCCGGATCAGTAATGCTTTTGGTAAATAAATAAAGTGCCGGGCCAATTCCGAAAAGTAACTCTAGTTGAACGTACCTGAAAATATGCATTAAATCATAAGAAAAGAGGATGTTAGCCCACCCGATGTTAACCTCCATCAAAGCAAAAAAGAAAAGCACCAATGCCAGAAATAAATTGGATTGTCTAAGAGGTCGTTTCAATAACAATAAAACACTAAGTACAATAGCTTGTAATCCAAAAATTACAATAATGGTCGCTGCTATAGGATTTGGAGTTATCAATGTTTACTGTCGATATATATTATATGTGTAGAGAATATGTGCCATCTACCTAATTAGGGATTTTGAAGAAGTTCCGAATTCAGAAGAATGCTAAAGGAAGTTTGTTGTTCCTTTCCTGAGCTTAGAATAATATCACCGCCCATTTGCAATACTATTTGTTTGCTTAGGCTTAATCCTATGCCGGATCCATTTTCTTTGGTGGTAAAAAACGGAACAAAAATCTGTTCTTTCAGTTCCGGAGAAATTTGCGGCCCGTTGTTAGAAATTTCAATCTTAACGGCACTTTCAATTTTGAACAATTTAATGTCTATTCGTGGGCTTAATATATTTTCTATGATCAAAACTTCCAAAGCATTTTTTAAGAGATTAAGTATAACCTGTGATAGCAGTTTTTCATCTGTAGAAAAGAGAATATCATTGGGTATATCCTTCTCTATTTTTATGGTTTCAAATCCCGGATACGCACTTGCTGCTATCAAATTACTTTCAATTAAGCTGGACAAGTTTACCTCCTTAAACTGAGGTTCCGGAAGCTTTGTAAATTTCCGGTAATTTTCAACAAAATTGATTAATCCAAGGCCTCTTTCTTCAATCACTCCCAGGCCTTTAACTGTATTTGCAATAATTGTTGAATTAACATCCTGCGAATGAATGGTTTTTTTGTTGCTTATGAAATAACCCGAAATCACCTTCGACAATGATGTGATGGGAGCTATATTATTCATAATTTCATGCGACAGGGTACGTGCCAGCTTTATCCAGGAGTCAATCTCCCGGTTATCAAGCTCTTTTGTAATATCACTAACAGCAAGCAGTTTTATGGTTTCCTTATTGGTTTTTATTTCTGAAAGTTTAAACAAAAGTTTTTGCCCGGAATGGTTTTCAAAAATTGATGATCGCCGGTTTATTTGGGGGGAAGGCTTCAAGATAAAATCAGGCAATTTTTTATCGATAACACTTAATGAATTAACATGTTGATACTCATTTAAGCCGGTGAGTTTAATGGCAGCAGGGTTTATATTTATGACTCTTCCCGTATTGTCAACAGAAAATAGGCCTGTGGCCGATTGGTCAATTACCGAACGAAAATACTGTTCCTGTGTGCTAATATCTACTTTTATTTGCCGGAAAATAATGTTTAACCTTTCTATTCCTGAATATACTTCGTCTATGGATTTGTTATTTGTTTTCGATGGGATTTTTAAAGTAGTATCATCATTCTCGATACCCATAAGGAAAGAAGCAATCCAGTGATTTAAACCATTGAAATATCGGATAATATTAATCACGGCGCCAACCAATAAAACCAACATCATTATGCTTAGGATGAGGGCTTGCATTTCAAAATATAAAAAAGTAACAGCTGCCGAAAGCAATATGATGATTGCCAGTCGAATGATTATGGCTCGATAGAAATGTTTGTATGACATCGATGAAATAATAAACTATTTATCCAATTTCTTCAGTTTCTTATATAGTGTCGGGCGTGTAATCCCCAGTTTTTTGGCCACTGCACTCAGGTTGCCTTTTTCCTTGTCGATACTTGCCAGGATCATTTCATTTTCCATTTCTTCAATGGTCTTATCCTGAAAATCTATCTTATGATTTGATGGGCTGTTTAAGCTGAAGTTTTCATCGCTTAAAACTTTTGTATCCGTTAAAATCACAGCCTTTTCGATACTGTGTTTGAGCTCTCTTACATTTCCCGGCCAGCTATATTTCAGTAGTTTCCGCATAGTTTCTGGATTGATTTCCAGTCCGGGTTTACCATATTTTGCTGCATATTTTCGCAGGAAAAATTCAGCAAGTAAAACAGTATCATTTCCGCGTTTCCTCAGCGGGGGTGCTTCAATGGTAATAGTGTTTATGCGGTAAAGCAAATCTTCACGGAACAGGCCATCCTTTACCATCATGTTCAAATCTTTATTGCTTGCTGATATCAGCCTTATGTCAATGGGTACATGTGTGTTACTCCCCACCTTAACGATGGTTCTGCTTTGTATGGATGTGAGTAATTTAGCCTGAAGCGACAAAGGAATATTTCCAATTTCGTCGAGGAATAGTGTGCCTTTATTTGCTGCTTCGAATTTACCAATGCGCTCTTCCCTGGCATCGGTAAAAGAACCTTTTGTATGGCCAAAAAGTTCGCTTTCAAATAGCGACTCACTGAGTGCCCCCATATCAACACCAATCATTACTTCATTCTTCCTTTTGGAATATCGATGGATTTCACGCGCAATGAGTTCTTTTCCGGTTCCATTTTCACCAGTGATAAAAATATTGGCATCGGTGGCGGCAACTTTTTTTACCACCTCCATCACTTTTTTCATAGGTTCCGATTGCCCGATGATGGATGGCGATGTTGGCATTAATTCATGCTTCAGAATGTTGGAGGTTTTAACAAGCCCTTCATTCTCAACTTTAATTTTTCTTAACTTCAGAGAAGCATGCAAAGTGCTAATTAGCTTGTTGTTGTCCCAGGGTTTTAATATAAAATCAAATGCACCCTCTTTTACTGCTTTTACTGCCAATTCCACATCCCCATAAGCCGTGATCATGACTACACTAATTGTGGGATCCAGCTTTTGTATTTCATGCAACCAATAAATCCCTTCGTTGCCAGTATTTATTCCGGCCTTAAAGTTCATGTCAAGCAAGACCACATCTATTTGATGTTGCTGAATTGAAGCGAGCAAACTATTTGGATTTATAAGAGTGAATACTTCATCGAACTCAGTTTGAAGCAACATCTCCAGTGCGGTAAGAACACTGTTATTGTCATCCAGAATCAGTATTTTTCCCTTCATCATTTTTGAATATGATTAAGATTGAATTTAACGAAAGTAAATATTTGTAAATGAATTTAACACTCACTGTAAGATTATTTTACACTTTATTTTATTAGCCGGCATTGGTATATGTATTACATGGCTGTATTTCAGGATTATATGAATTTCGGCACCAGACTTGAATAATAGCAAATGAAAATGTAGAAAAATAGAAAATCTAAGATATTCCTTAAAAACAGAGACAAAATAAAATTATCGTCAACCTTGAAAGAAAATACAATGATAAAAACAGAAAAAGTAACAAAAGTGTTCAGGACAGAAGAGGTAGAAACACTTGCATTAAACGAAGTGGATGTTCATGTAAAGAAAGGTGAGTTTGTTGCAATCATGGGCCCCTCCGGTTGTGGGAAGTCAACCTTTCTTAATATCGTTGGCTTACTGGATAATCTTACCAAAGGCACATACAGTTTTGATGGAAAGGATATCACCCATTTGAAAGAAAAAGACCGTACACAGTTTCGCAAAGGCAATATTGGGTTTATATTTCAAAGCTTCAACCTGATTGATGAGTTGAATGTTTTTGATAATGTTGAGCTTCCATTAATATATCTGAAAATGAAAGCTTCTGATCGCCGTAAAATGGTTGATGATGTATTAAAACGGATGAAGATAGGCCATAGAGCCAAACACTTTCCTCAACAGCTTTCCGGTGGGCAGCAACAAAGGGTAGCCATTGCACGGGCTGTGGTGGCCAATCCTGGCCTTATCCTGGCCGATGAACCTACTGGGAACCTCGATTCAAAAAATGGCATTGAGGTGATGAATCTATTGTCTGAACTTAATCAGGAGGGCGCCACCATCATAATGGTAACACACAGCGATCGCGATGCAGGTTATGCGCATAGAGTAATTAATTTGTTTGATGGCCAGGTAGTTATGGAGAGAGTAAATTAAATTAATTAAGGTTTCACAATTAATAAATTTAAAAACCATAGCATCATGTTTAAAAATTATTTAAAAATCGCCATCGCCAATCTTACCAAAGCTAAAGTTTATTCTTTTATCAGTATTTCAAGCCTGACCATTGGCCTGGCTGTTTGTATTTTGCTGTTATTGTATGTTTCGCATGAATTAAGCTATGATCGTTATCACAAAAAAGCAGATAATATTTATCGATTGTGTCAGGAAGACCACCCCTTTCAGGCTCCTGCAACAGCTGGACTATTAGCCGATAATTTACCGGAAATTAAAACCTATACCCGGATTTTACCCAGGGATGAAATACTTTTCCAGTATGAAGATGATCGATATAAAGAGGATCATGTGGCCTGGGTGGATGCTGAGATTTTTGAAATCTTCTCGTTTAAATTTAAACAGGGGAGTCCTGAGAATTCTTTACAGCAAACCGGAACGGCTGTAATTAATGAAACCATTGCCCGCAAATATTTTGGCAATGAAAATCCCATTGGGAAAATACTGAAAGTAAGTAATGAATATGATTATATAATTACCGGTGTAATTGAAGACATGCCCGAAAACTCCCATTATATATGCAATATTTTTATGACCCTCGAAGATGGAGATAAAATGTTTGGTGATGATTGGATGGATAGTTGGGGGTGGGAAAATTTTCATGTTTATTTCGAGATTCAAAATGGGTTTTCAAAACCGGACCTCGAAAGAAAAATCAGTGAGTTGATGGCTACGGCATTAAATTACAAACCTGACGATCCACTGCCAATATTTATCCTTCAACAGCTAAAAGATATTCATCTCTATTCTTCTCATATTCCGCGTGATATTCAACCCCAAAACAGCATTACCTTTGTTTTGGTCTTTTCAGCCATTGGTCTCCTTATTTTACTCATTGCCAGTTTTAATTATATTAATCTGCTTACTGCAAATGCAACCACCAAGGGAACTGAAATTGGTGTAAGAAAAGCTTATGGTGCCTCGCGAATTCAATTGGCTTTGCAATATGTTTCTGAATCATTCGTCGTGCTTATTATTTCGTTATGCCTTGCATTGGTTGTTGTACAGATTAGCTTACCACTTTTCAATGACCTTTCGGGTAAAAACCTTTCAATGTCCATCATGGTAAATGTGAATATTATATTGGGTATTCTGGGTATGATGGTAATCGTTGGTCTTCTGGCGGGATGGTACCCGGCCCTGGTGCTTTCGTCCTATAGTCCGGTAAAAGCGCTAAAGTCATCAAAAAATAAAGCAGATAGTAAATTTCAATTCAGAAAAATTCTTGTAGGTGCACAATTTACCATTGTGATCGTTCTCATTGCAAGCGCAATAATCATGTTCCGTCAGATTAATTTTATACAAAACAAAGAATTAGGTTTTGAGAAGGAAGCGGTAATAACAACTGTTTTTGATTATGGCGATGAAACACAGTACAATACCCTTAAGCAGGCGCTACTTGGTCAAAGTTATGTCTCCAATGTTTCTGTGGCAAGCCGTATCCCTTCAGGGTCGTTGAGTAATTATGGTGGTGTAGCGCCAGAAGGGCAAACGGAGGGGATTGCAATTCCCTTTGTTCATGTTACATTTGATTATTTTAGAACCCTGGGCATTGAACCCAAACAAGGTCGGTTATTTTCTGATCAATTAAAGACGGATGTAACAGAATCGATTATTCTTAACCAGAAAGCTGTAGAGCGTATGGGAATAGAAGGTAATCCAATCGGACAATCAATCGAAATTAATTGGCCCGGGTCAACCCGCCGTATTATTGGTGTTATAGATGATATTAACTTTGAATCGCTTTACAATAAACCCAAACCAGCTGTTTTCGTGATACATTACCCTGATGTCAATCATATGATCGTCAAGGTAAAGCCTTCTGATGTTATTGGATCCATGAAAGCGGTTACTGAGATCTGTCAGGAATATTATCCCGACCAGGTGATTGAATTTACCTTACTGGATAGTATACTTCAGTCGCGCTATGAAAAGGATACTAAGACGTTTCAATTGATGGGTTATTTTGCGATACTGGCAATATTACTGGCCTGCATTGGCTTATTGGGCATGGCATCCTTTATGCTGGCCAGACGAACCAAAGAAATTGGTATTCGTAAAGTGAACGGAGCCACCGTTACCGAAATCATACAAATGCTTAATCTAAGCTTTGTAAAATGGATTGTTGTCGCCTTTGTGATAGCAACACCAATAGCCTGGTATGGTATGGATAAATGGCTGGCAAATTTTGCTTATCAAACGCCTCTCAGCTGGTGGATATTTGCCCTGTCGGGAGGGATAACCCTGGTCATTGTATTGCTTACAGTGAGTTGGCTTACATACAGGGCTGCAAGAAGGAACCCCGTAGAAGCCTTGCGCTATGAGTAGAAGAAATGAAAAAATAATTAATTTAAATATCATGATAAAAACAGAAAACTTAACTAAAGTATTCAGTACGGAAGAGGTTGAAACTTTAGCATTAAACAAGGTTGATATTCATGTTAAAAAGGGTGAATTTGTAGCAGTAATGGGTCCTTCGGGCTGCGGAAAATCAACCTTATTAAATATCATTGGATTATTAGATAATTCTACGGAAGGAACTTATGGTTTTAATGGAACCGACATTACCCATTTGAAAGAAAAAGGCCGTACGCAGTTTCGTAAAGGGAACATAGGATTCATATTTCAGAGTTTTAATTTAATTGATGAGTTGAATGTTTTTGATAATGTAGAGCTCCCGTTAATATACCTGAAAATGAAATCCTCAGAACGCCGCAGAAAGGTTGATGAGGTACTAAAGCGCATGAAAATCGGTCACCGGGCGAAACACTTTCCCCAGCAACTTTCCGGTGGACAACAACAACGTGTTGCCATTGCCAGAGCCGTTATTGCCAATCCGAGCCTTATTCTTGCCGATGAGCCTACCGGAAACCTGGATTCCAAAAATGGTGTTGAGGTGATGAACCTGTTATCAGAACTTAATCAGGATGGTGCTACAATTGTCATGGTAACCCACAGTGACCGGGATGCCGGTTATGCCCACAGGATAATTAATTTGTTTGATGGCCAGATAATCATGGAGAATATGAATTAATCACAACATGTTTCTCCAATATGAAATTTTAAAACCAAAATATTATGATCAGGAATTATATTAAGATCGCCATAGCCATTCTTATGAAAGGGAAGATCTATTCTTTTATAAGTATTGCAAGTCTGACTGCAGGATTAGCTGTTTGTATTATGCTGTTGTTATATGTAATGGACGAGTTAAGCTTTGACCGTTATCATAATAATGCAGATAATATTTATAGATTATGCCAGGAGCAACACCCTTATCAGGCTCCCGGAGCAGCCAGGTTGTTGATGAATAATTTACCGGAAATACAAAAGTCTGCCCGAATTTTACCCAGGGATAATATACTTGTTCAATTTGAAGATGATCGATATAAAGAAGACTTTGTTGCCTGGGTTGATGCTGCTCTTTTTGATATCTTCTCTTTTAAATTTAAACAAGGGAGTGCTGAAAATTCCTTACAGCAGCCCGGAACGGCTGTAATATCTGAAAAAACTGCCCACAAGTACTTTGGCAATGATGATCCTATTGGGAAAATGTTGAAGGTAGAGAATGAATATGATTATATCATTACCGGCGTTATTGAAGATATTCCACATAATTCCCATTTCACATTCGATATTTTTTTGACCCTCGAAGATGGAGATAAAATGTTTGACAGCGACTGGATGGATAGCTGGGGATGGCAAAATTTTCTGGTTTATTTCGAGATGCAGGATGAGTTTTCAAAACCGGACCTCGAAAGAAAAATCAGTGAGGTAATGGCTACTGTGCTAAATAGCAACCCTGACGATGCACTGCCAATATATACCGTTCAACAGCTAAAAGACATACATCTCTATTCGGCTCACTTTCTTGGCGATATTCAACCTCAGAATAGCATCACTTATGTGTTGATTTTTTCAGCCATTGGCCTTCTTATATTACTCATTGCATGTTTCAATTATATTAATCTGCTCACAGCAAATGCAAGCACAAGGGGAATCGAAATTGGCGTGAGAAAAGCATTTGGAGCCTCACGCAAGCAACTTGCAATGCAATACATTTCCGAATCAATCATCGTGATCATTATTTCATTATTCCTTTCTTTGATTTTAGTGAGCATTGGGTTGCCCTTGTTTAATGACCTTTCGGGAAAAAATCTGTCATTTTCTATCCTTGCGCATATGAATATTGTTTTGAGTATTCTGGGAATAGTGCTGGTCGTAGGCTTGCTGGCAGGATTGTATCCGGCCTTTGTTCTGTCTTCGTACAATCCTACCAAAGCGCTCAGGTCGTCAAAAAATATGCCCGGTTCTAAGTTTCAACTCAAGAAAATACTTGTTGGTGCTCAATTCACGATTGTGATCGCCTTAATTGCCTGTGCAGGCATTATGTTTCGTCAAATTAATTTTATACAGAACAAAGAGTTGGGTTTTGACAAGGAGGCGGTTATCACTGCTATTTTTGATTATGGCGAAGAAGAAGAATATAATACACTAAAGCATGCGCTCCTTAGTGAAAGTTGCGTTTCGAGTGTTTCTGTGGCCTCTCGCATACCATCAGGGTCTCTCAGTACTGTAGGAGTTGTAAAAGTTGAAGGACAAACAGAATTCATCAACATACCATATGTACATGTAGATTTCGATTATTTCGAAACCCTCGGTATTGAAGCAATACAAGGACGATTATTTTCTGATCAATTTAAAACGGATGCAACAGAATCTGTTATTCTAAATGAAGAGGCAGTAAAACTTTTGGGATTCGAGGGCAACCCCATAGGACAAACACTTGAATGTATTTGGCCAAGGTCTACCCGACACATCGTAGGAGTAATTGGTGATGTTTACTTAGAACCGCTTTATAATAAAGTTAAACCTACAGTGTTTTCGTTTTATTATCCATGGGTATATCATCTGATCGTTAAGGTAAATTCCTCTGATGTTGCAGGCTCAATGAAGACCGTTACAGAAATCTGTCAGGAGATTTATCCCGATGAGGTGATTGAATTTACCTTCCTGGATAGTATACTTCAGTCACGCTATGAAAAGGATACAAAGACTTTTCAATTGATGGGTTATTTTGCGGTACTGGCAATTCTGCTGGCATGCATAGGATTGATGGGCATGGCATCCTTTATTCTGACAAGGCGAACCAAAGAAATTGGTATCCGTAAAGTGAATGGAGCCACTGTTGCTGAAATTATAAAGATGCTTAACATTAGCTTCGTAAAATGGATTGGTATCGCTTTTGTAATTGCAACACCAATAGCTTGGTATAGCATGGATAAATGGCTGGCAAATTTTGCTTATCAAGTTGCGCTTAGTTGGTGGATATTTGCTTTATCAGGAGGAATTACACTGGCCATTGTATTGATTACTGTGAGCTGGTTAACGTATAGGGCTGCTCGGAGAAACCCCGTGGAGGCTTTGAGGTATGAGTGAGAAGAAATGAAACAACAACCTATTGTAATAGATTAACACATTTGCACTAAGTTTTGATTAGCATGATCCAAAAAAGTATAAAAATTGCCATCCGTCGTTTGGTTACCTTAAAGGTTTACTCCTTGATAAATATTGTTGGACTGGCTATTGCAATTTCGGTTTGTATTGCCATACTTTTATATGTAACACACCACCTGAGTTTTGATAAATATATTCCCAAAGGAGAAAATACTTACCGACTGATTACACGCTACGGTGACGGTTCTTTTGCTACCAATACCTTTGCCTGCTTTGATGATGTCCTGTCGGATTTTCCTGAAGTAGAATCTCACATAATCTGTTATGATAATCATCATGTAGAAGAGGTTTTTGTTGGGGAAAACAAAATGAAGGTCAACAACGCCATATTCGTAAATGACTCCTTTTTTGATTTTTTCGGCATTAAGATGATCAGAGGCGATGCATCATCCATTAATCGGCCCAATACTGTGATGCTGACTCCGGACCTGGCAAAGAAACTTTTTGCAGATGAAGATGCAGTAGGGCAAACGATTTTGCTAAGGTCGTTTAGCCGGAATCGGGATAGTTTAATTACATACTACATATCAGGAATTGTAGAACCATTGCCGGGCACATCGCACATTAAATATGATATGTTGTTGTCGCAAGCAGGACACTTTTCACCTACAGTAGAAGCAGTAAAAACACGAAAAGTATTCGGAGCTTTGATATACATTAAGACCATCGCATCCGCGGATATTCATGAACTTGAAAAAACTCTACAACTTAGTATTGAACCCATATTGGGTGAAAAACACGGCCCTCCCCTGGAAGCCTTTAATCATAAACTACAAGCTGTTTTCGATATACATACTACCCAGGGAGTAAGAAATGAATCACAAGCAACGGTGCGACGCTCCTCGCTCAACATCTTGCTATTGGTTGGATTTCTGATTTT
>CAZASJ010000081.1:11918-14799 GCA_964487735.1 uncultured Bacteroidales bacterium
CAACGGTGCGACGCTCCTCGCTCAACATCTTGCTATTGGTTGGATTTCTGATTTTTGCGATTGCCATTTTAAATTCTGTAATTATTCACAATGCCAGAACCGCTTATAACAGCAAGGCCATATTAATTATCAGGTTTCATGGTGGGACCAAAAAAAACCTGTTTTGGCAAACCTTTGTTGAAGTTTTCATTTCAGTATCCATAAGTTTCATTCTGGCGATATTCTTTCTGGAAGCTCTGCAACTCCCGCTTGCAGAACATTTCTCATCTGATTGGAATATTTCATTTCAAAGCTTCAAGGTTTGGATTATTCTATTCAGTTTGTTTTTAATCGTAGTATTCACCATCTCTTTTTTGAGCTCCTTAAACCTCCTCAAAAATGAAAGTATTCTTAAAGAGGCCGGCAGACCCGGAAGAATACATGTTGCTGTACCATTGGTTATTTTTCAGTTTGTAATGGTAATTTCATTAATTGGATTTGCACTCTTGTTAAATAAACAAATGAAATTTATTGAGGAAAAGGAATTGGGATATACCAGTGAAAATGTCGTGGTTGTTAACATCCCGCAAGTGAATGAAAAAATAAATGTTTTAAGAAATGAATTGATGAAATTTCCGGAGATACTTAATGCCGGGACAGCGCATCATTATCCCGGATACCGCTTTCAGGATATGACATTCACAAACGGGGATAATTCCTTCCCCTTTGTTTTTGGGTTTATAGATCAAAATGCCATTCAAACCCTGAAGATTAATCTCATGCTGTATTTTAACGAATTTAAAGAGGAGGCCTCCGATGGGTGGATAATTAACGAGACCTTCTATAATCAATTAAGAAGCAAATATACAGAAGAGCAAATTGCTACCGGCAATTTCCCTCAGGATGAGAGCCAGGCAGACGTGGACGCAATTGCAACATTTGTTATCCTTGGCGTAATGTCTGATTTTCATTATGCTTCATTTCATTCCGAGATAGAAAATTTTGCCTTTCATATTCCGAAGCCTGACAGCAGATATAACAGGTTTCTCCTGGCCAGAGTCGACCAAAATAAAATCGAAGATGCTATTTCAATCATTGAAAATACGATGGAGGAAATATACCCCGGCGAAACTTTCAATTATTCATTTTTAGATGAGCAGATAAACAGGCAATATCAATCTGAACAATTACTAATAAAACTTATAAATGTCTTTTCTATACTGGCCATCATCATTGCAAGTATGGGCTTAATGGGTTTATCTATTTTTATGACAGAGAAAAGAATCAAAGAAATAGGGATCCGTAAAGTAAATGGTTCATCGGTTTATGAAATCGTAAAAATGCTTAGCCTGGTATTTATTAAATGGGTTGTTTTGGCCTTTGTTATCGCTACTCCTATAACCTATTATGCTACACATGAATGGCTGCAAAACTTCGCTTATAGAACCCAACTTAGTTGGTGGATCTTTATCCTTGCCGGATTGATAGCCCTGTTGATTGTTTTACTAACCGTGAGCTGGCAAACATTCAAAGTGGCCCGCCGTAACCCTGTGGAAGCATTGAGGTATGAGTGAGGACAGGAGAATTTACAGTTTAGTTTTTATGGTTCAGGCTTAATACTATTTTTTAAAACCGAAATTACATTGATAAATTTAATCTATAATTTTTCAATTTCAGGTGTAACATTTTCTCACTTTTGGGATTCATCGATCGAACCTCCATTAATTAAGCCCCAAACTAATAGAATTCAAACTTCAATAGTCGAGAATAAATTAATATCTAATATTTAATGATTAACATCTCGCTAAGTGCCTAAAGTGAGTTGAAGTTTGAAGTTATCCAGAATCCAGCCCCTAGCATTTTTTATCCGGATAAAGTATTTATATTTGTTTTAATGCCGCTGTTGGCAGCAAAATGTTAATTATTCCAAAACCTAATTATCATGGGAAACGAAAACCAAACAAACGAAAATCAAACAAGTGACAACATTTCCAAAGGGAAAGAAATGGGAAAAAAAGCTTTTGACGAAGCAAAAGAAGCTACAGGCCAGGCGGTCAAGGCGCTAAAATCACTTATTAGTGATCCAATCGGAGGTCAGTATGAAACCTTAAAAGATCTTGGCAAATCAAATGCCTTACGTGCGGGAATTGTATTTGCTGTTATTTTTGCGATAGCAAGTTATTTATTAGGGCATAGTTTCATTGCCACAGCACTTGCTTTTGGCGGTGATTCAGGTTTGTATTTTAAATTGATCATATTTTCAGTAATCCCTCCCATAGCTGTTTTTGCTTTATTTTATTTAGTAATGAAATTTATAAGCAAAGAGAAAGAAGAGTTGTCAACGGTTATATATACAACCGGTGTATCTGTAATTCCATTGGCGCTTTTGTTTTTCTGTATAAAAATAATTGGATTGAACGACTCGATAATATTACCAGCAATAGGGATTTTCTGTATCAGTACAACGTTTCTTTTAATCAACAGTTCTCTGCAGGATATTTATAAGTTATCCACCAGGAAATCTGTTCTCATAACACCGGCAATAGTGTTTGTGGCCGGCTACGTTTCAGGTCTGATATTTCAGATTTTGATGTAATAGAGGTGTTGGGCTGTTGGTGATGGGCGGTAGGCAGCACTACTTCTTAAATCTTCTATCCTTTTCCCAAATCAGAAATAGAATATAGAGCAATAAAAAATGCGTTGCCATCGAGGCAACGCATTTTTTGTGGGCCACCAAAACCGTCACTAAGCACGATGTGCTTAGTGCATTGCTCATTCGGCATTTTGAATTGCTCATTTTTCATGTAATTTTTCATATTTAGGTGTGACATTTTAAGGATTTGGGTATTAATAGATAGAAGTGCCATCTATTAGCATACTGCGATTTGCAGGGAGGTCCTTC
>CAZASJ010000082.1:0-14632 GCA_964487735.1 uncultured Bacteroidales bacterium
TTTTAATTATTTTTACAGGCCTTATAACTCAATATTAAAATGAAAGAAATTAAAAAAATAGCAGTCCTGACTTCCGGAGGTGATTCTCCGGGTATGAATGCAGCCATCAGAGCGGTGGTGCGCACAGGCATCAATGAAGGATATGAAATGGTAGGTTCAATGCGAGGGTATCAGGGATTGATCAGCGGAGAGATCGTGCCCCTGCATAGCAGGTCCGTGTCAAATATTATCCAACGAGGCGGAACCATTCTGAAATCAGCCCGTTGCAAGGCATTCTACGAAAAAGAAGGAAGGCAGATAGCATACAACAAAATGCAGGCCATGGGTATAGATGCACTTGTTGTGATTGGAGGTGACGGGACCTTTACGGGAGCCCGGATTTTTGGCAAAGAATTTGGGGTTCCAATCGTAGGACTTCCAGGCACAATTGATAACGACCTCTATGGAACCGACTTCACCATTGGCTACGATACAGCCATCAATACAGTCGTAGAGGCAGTCGATAAATTGCGCGATACGGCCTATTCTCATGATCGCCTGTTCATCATTGAGGTGATGGGCCGGGATGCCGGTTTCATTGCCCTTAGAAGCGGTATTGCCACAGGTGCAGAAATGATCCTTATTCCTGAAAGCCCGACCTATATTGATGAGATGCTCTATTCACTTGAAAAGGATTGGAAAAAGAATAAAACCTCTGGCATTATGATCGTTGCTGAAGGAGATGATTCAGGTGGTGCATTGGAAGTGGAAAAAGAGATCAACAATCATTTCCCCGAATATGAAACCAGGGTTTCCATCCTTGGCCATATTCAAAGAGGCGGATCACCTTCTGCCATGGACAGGGTCCTGGCCAGCACACTTGGAAATGCTGCCATTATGACCCTTAGAGATGGAGTTAGCGGTGTAATGGTCGGAATGGTTGACAATGAGATCGAACTCACTTCATTTGAAAAATCCATTAAACACAACCAGGAGATCAACCTTGACCTTCTGACTATGGCTCGTATACTTGCCATTTGATCCGGCATAACAATTAATAGCTTAAAGCATGGAAAGAAAAACCCTTTTCGTGGATGTGATGCTTCCCTTACCGCTCAAGGGACTGTTTACGTACAGGGTGCCATATGAACTCAACGATTTCATTGTTCCGGGTCAAAGGGTGGCCGTGCAATTTGGGCGAAAGAAAATTTATACCGCACTCGTTAATAGGATACATGAGCAGGTTCCTGAAGGATATGCCCCCAAATATATCCTTTCTGTTCTTGACCAGCATCCTTTGGTCAATGCCTTGCAATTTTCCTTCTGGGACTGGATGTCTGAATACTATATGTGCTATCCAGGAGAGGTAATGAATGCCGCACTTCCGTCTGCTTTCAAGCTGGCCAGTGAATCAAAACTCAGACTCCATCCGGGCTTCACTCCTGCTGATGTTAACCTCAATGAAAAAGAAGCACTCATCGCTGAAACCCTTCTTAACCGTCATTCACTGTCAATAAAAGATGCATCCGAGATCACAGATCAATTGAAAATTCTTCCGCTTGTGAATACACTGATCGAAAAAAAGGTGATCATTCTTGAAGAAGAGCTGAATGACCATTTCAAGCCAAAGACGGAAGAGGTTATAATGCTCAATTCCGCGTACCATGATGAAAAAGAATTGGAAGAAGTGTTCAGCGGACTTGAAAAACGTGCTTTCAAACAGCTCCAAATCCTGATCGCCTACATCCATTCAGCCAGGGAAGGTGAACATTATAATGAAATCAGCAAAGCAGCACTCCTGAAAGCTGCCGATGCTTCAAATGCCCAACTTAAGGAGCTGGTAAAAAAAGGCATCTTCGACATTCACATAAAAAATATAAGTCGCCTGGAAGGGAAAAATTCTACCGCATCTCCCGAAAACATTATTTTCAATAAGCAACAAGAGGAAGCCCTTGAACAAATTAAAAACGGATTTAAAGAAAAAGATGTATGCCTTTTGCATGGCGTAACCTCCAGTGGCAAGACCGAGATTTATATTCATTTTATCAACGAAGCCCTGAAGGAAGGCAAGCAGGTTCTGTATCTCCTGCCGGAGATTGCCCTGACGACGCAGATCATCAACAGGCTTCAAAAATTCTTTGGGCAAGAGGTAGGAGTATACCATTCAAAGTATAATGAACGTGAACGGGTTGAAATTTGGAATAAAGTTAATTCCGAAGATAGAGAAGAGCGTTACAACATCATACTAGGTGCACGCTCCGCATTGTTTTTACCCTTCAAAGATCTGGGACTGTTAATTGTTGATGAAGAACATGACCAGAGTTATAAACAATATGATCCGGCACCCCGTTACCATGCAAGGGATTCAGCCATTTACCTGGCAGGTCTTCATGGCTGCAAAAGCCTTTTAGGCACCGCCACACCCTCATTTGAGAGTTATTTCAACTGCAAAAGCGGTAAGTACAGCCTTGTGGAATTAAATCAACGCTATCGCGATCTGCATATGCCAGAGATCATCGTTGCCGATTTCAAAAAAGAAGCAAGAAAGAAAAATACAAGTACACACTTCACCAGCCTGCTCCTCGAACATATCGAAAGAGCCCTGAAAAACAAGGAACAGGTAATATTGTTCCAAAATCGCAGGGGATTTTCACCCAGGCTTGAGTGTGAGATCTGTTCATGGATCCCGATGTGTACGCAATGTGATATTTCACTTACCTATCATAAAAAAGCTGATCAACTGCGCTGCCATTACTGCGGATATCATACGAAACTTCCTGCCAAGTGCGGTCATTGCGGAAGTACAAGAATAGTCATGCGTGGATTCGGGACTGAAAAGGTAGAAGAAGAACTATCAGAATTATTTCCCGATGCAAGCATCAGACGAATGGATCTGGATACCACAAGAAGCAAGCATGGCCACCAGAAAATCATCCATGCTTTTGAAAAACGGGAGATCGATATCCTTGTAGGTACGCAAATGGTAACGAAGGGGCTTGATTTTGATCATGTAAATGTTGTAGGGATCATGAATGCCGACAATATGCTGAATTTCCCTGACTTCAGGTCGTTCGAGCGAAGCTATCAGCTGATGTCGCAGGTGGCAGGCCGTTCCGGCAGAAAAAGCAAACAGGGAAAGGTGATCATTCAAACATATCATCCCATGCACGAAGTTATAAAGGATGTGGTTGAAAGTGATTACAGCGGCCTTTATGCGAGGGAGATGGCAGAGCGGAATGGGTTCAAATATCCTCCCTACTATCGATTGATCCAGGTGAGATTGCTTTACAAGGAATACAAACTCTTGAATGAAGCTGCCAGAGTGCTTGCAACCCAATTGCATACTGTTTTCCCCGGACAGGTACTGGGTCCTGAATACCCACTCGTATCACGCATTAAAAATCAATTTATCAAGCAGATTTTGATCAAAACAAGCCGGACTAGCTCAGTATTGGCCGTAAAAACCGAACTGGAGCATCAATTAGATGATTTTGCTTCTCAAAAAGAGTTTAAGAGAGTACGAATTCGTATTGACGTTGACCCGCAATAGAAATCTGAAATACGAACTACGAACTACGAACTACGAACTACGAACTTTGAAATACTTTCAAAAGTCAAAGTTCAAAGATATTAGTGTCCGGGAAAAAATAAATTGAATTGGTAAAAGGCTCTAAGGCGTTCACTTTTACGACATCAGAGTGAAAGAGGGCATTAGGAGGCATTCCAGTCAGGATGCCCCTCGCGACTTTCGCTCGGGGTGACAACTTCTTAGGTTAAAACAAAGAAGGGTGCGGCGCTAATCTTAAGTTTGCTATTTGATAGTTTGATAGAGCGCCGCGCCCTTCTATTGTTTGACAAGATATCATGTCATTTCGAATGAACGAAGTGAGTGAGAAATCCCCTCCTATCATATTCAATGATTAGATTTAACCGGACAGTAGTGATTCAGATTTCAAGTTCGTAGTTCGTAGTTCGTAGTTCGTAGTTCGTAGTTCGTAGTTCAAAGTTCAAAGTTCTTCTACTTCACTCCTCCCGGCCTTCCACCGCCACCCGGTTTACGTCCTTGTCCGCCACCCATCTTTTTCATGATGTCGGGGTTTTGTTGAATAAACTTCATGCGCTCTTCCTGTGTCATGTTCATCATCATTTCACGAAGCTCTTCAGGTGTCAGCTCTTTCTTCTCTTCCGGATTGCCCTTTGCTTTTTCGTCGAGACGTTTGAAATGATTGATAATGGCAGTATCCAGAGGGACGATGCTATATTCTTGCGCTCCTTCGGGAGGTGATAAATAAATGTCGTCTCCTTCATCCAAACCGGCGCGAATGATGATTTCATTCTCATTTGCTTTACCAAGGATCACCTGTTTCTTGGAATAGTCCTGATACACGAATGACATGCTGTCGTTGCTATGTACACATTCGATGGGAATAAAAAATACGCTATCGATCACATCAGTGATGATCATATTCTTGGTTGTCATGGCGGGACGCAGAATGGAATCGAATTCATTAACTTCGATGATCACTTCAAAAACCTTTGCATTTGAGTTCCGCATTTGCTCACCAATATTAGCAACCTCAGTTACAACACCGGAATATTGCTTATCGGGGAAAGCATCCACTCCAATTTCAACTTTCTGGCCGGCTTTTACCTTGCTGATGTCGATCTCATTCACATAAGTACGCGACTTCATTTCGGTAAGGTTTGGCAACTCAGCTACCACCGGGTCCCATACACTGATCGTTGCCCCCACACCAATTTTTTGTCCGTTCCAGTCGCGGCGATAGATGACCATGCCCGACTTGGGGGCAAATACTGTAAACTCCTCAAGCAAATCAAGCATTTCCTGGTATTCATTTTGAGCTTTTCTCAGTTTCGTATTTACCTCTGCCATGTTAGCATATGCTTTTTGCAATTTCAGCTGATAATTTTTTACAGCTTGTTCATAAGCCCTTTCAGCCTTGTCTAGATCTATTTTAACCTGACGTTGTGTGGCTGGCGGCTCATAAATAGATTGGTCAACAGTAATCTGCCTTTCCTCCAGATTGTATTCCAGGTTCACCAGTTCATCCCTGGCATTACGCAGGTCCATGGTGGTATCCAGCTGGGTTTGGGTAAACATGGTTTCCAGGGATTCAAGATCAAGCTCATTGTCTTTTAAGCGGCTTGTTAGTTCTGAACGATCCAGCGTAGCAACATAGTCGCCTGAATCCACCACCGTACCATCCGCAATGATGTCGTCAATCTTGATATTCCAGACCCTGAAATTTCTTAATCCTGATGGCCCGAGGATCTTTTCCGAGCTCTTTGCCTCCAGCTCACCAGAGGTGGAAACATGAATTTCAAACGTTCCTGATTTTACAGGAACTTCGATCGTATCAACCGTAGACTTTGCAGATCCGAAAAGTGCATAGATCAGGTAAAGTACCAGGATGATAACAGCCAGTGCAATGTAAATTCTATATTTTTTCATTCTTATTATTATTAACTATTCGTGAGTTCCGTTACAATCTTTTCAACCGACATTCCCTCAGCTTCTGCCTTATAATTTCTGACTATCCTGTGCCTGAGCACGGATAGTGCCACCGCTTTCACATCTTCAATATCAGGTGAATATTTTCCATGGACTGCAGCATGGCACTTGGCTCCCAGAATCAGGTATTGTGAAGCCCTCGGCCCTGCTCCCCAGTTCAGGTAGTTGTTTGCCAGCTGGTGTGCTTTCTTCGTCCCCGGCCTGGTCATGGATGCCAGTTTTACGGCATAATCATAAACATTATCAGCAACAGGTATCTTTCTCACCAGATCCTGGAAAAAGAGGATCTCTTCCCCATCCAAAACCTTTTCAGCATGAGCCATATCTTTAAACGTTGTATTCTTGACAACGCTAACCTCTTCGTCAAAAGAGGGATAATCAAGCCAGATATTAAACATGAACCTATCAAGTTGCGCTTCAGGCAGTGGGTAGGTACCCTCTTGTTCAATTGGATTCTGAGTAGCAAGCACAAAGAAAGGCTCATCCAGCTTATAATTCTTACCGGCAACGGTAATGGCTTTCTCCTGCATGGCTTCCAGCAAAGCTGCCTGCGTCTTAGGAGGAGTCCTGTTTATTTCATCTGCAAGGATAATATTTGCAAAAACAGGTCCTTTCATAAACTTAAAAGCCCTGTTTTCATCAAGGATCTCTGTTCCGATGATATCTGATGGCATAAGGTCAGGAGTGAACTGGATCCTATTGTAGCTTAATCCTAAGGCCTGCGCAATGGTAGTCACCAGCAAGGTTTTGGCCAGGCCGGGAACCCCGACCAACAGGGCATGTCCACGACTGAAGATCGAGATAATAACACTTTCAACCACTTCATCCTGCCCAACAATCACTTTGGCAATCTCTGACTTAAGCAGATTGTATTTAATTACGAGGGCATCTACGGCCTCAACATCGGATTTATATAATTCTTTCATGCTAAAAATTCAAAAGTAAAGAGATCAATCAGCTTCTTCCCCAAACCAATCATGCTCAAATTCACAGTCCTGAAATTTCTCATTGACCCTGATATATGTCTTCCGGGCTTTCTTCTTCACCCATTCCTGGAATACCTTCGATTGTTTATCCATCAAAGCCCATTCCTGTATTTTGTTATAATCTTCCTGCAAATTCGCTCTGTGCGGCAGAGACCTTTTCTTGAGATAAAGCAGTCGGTATGCTTCCTTTCCGTCTTCAGTTTCCATCAATACCGGGATGGATGTTTCCCCTACCTGGAGTTTGTCGATTACAAAAGACACCTGAGGATCCAGATCGGAAACCTCAAATCCTGTTGTTCCTGTCATTGGATTTATAAGCAGTCCTCCACTGTTTTTATTCTCCCCATCCGAATATTCTAAAACAGCTTCATCAAAACTGATTGAATCTGATTTGATCAGATCGGCCACTGTATCTAAATACGCTTTCGCCCGGGCGAGGTCAATAGGTGACACCTTCGTTTTCAGCAGGATATGCCGGACATTTACATAATCCCCTTTTCGTTCGATCAGTTGAAGTATATGAAAACCGGCTTTGGTTTCAACAATATCAGAGACTTCATTTTCTTCAAGTTTAAAGGCTACAGCTTCAAATTCTTTGTACAGCTCTCCCCTGCCATAGAAACCAAGTTCACCTCCTTTTTTGGCTGATCCCGGATCCTCAGAATAGAGAATGGCCAGGGTAGCAAAACTTTCCCCTTCCATAACGCGTTCACGAAGGCCTCGAAGCCTGTCCTTTATAAGTAATTTCTGATCGAGGCTGACTTCCGGGCTACGCATGATCTCTCCGATTTCAACAATGGAGTTCACCAGGGGGATGCTATCCACGGGGATACTTCTGAAAAAAGATTTAACTTCCGAAGGAGTTACAGCCACATCAGCCACAATGGCCTGTTGGGTAGTCTCAACCTTAAGCTGGTTTTCGATGTCTTTTTTGAATTCCTCTTTAAATTCTTCGACCGACTTTCCGTAATACTCTTCAAAACGCTCCCTGGATCCTAGTTGTGCAATAAAATAACGCAAACGCTGGTCCATGGTTTGCTCAATCTGCGAGGGAGAGACCACGACTGAATCAATTTCTGCCTGGTTCAGCAAAAGTTTCTGAAACAAAACATTTTCGAGCATCTGACAACGTATGGATGAGCCACCTCCAATGGTCCCGCTTTGCATACGATATTGATAGTACTGGTTTTCAATATCAGATTCAAGGATAATATTTTGTCCAACTATAGCCACAACCTGGTCGATGATCATCTCATCCTGAGCATTCAATTGAATGCTAAAAGCAAACAGGATCAGGCTAAAAAGAAGGGTTCGTATATTCATATTTCTATTTTGCATATATATTTCTATAAACCAGTATAGAGAACGTTTATTGTTTAATTAATAGATCTCAACCTGATTATGTTCAATGGCATCCTGCAGAACCGTTTGGCGCATATTCTTCACTAATTCATTTTTTCTTTTGTTGAGAATCATGTTCCGGATATCATCATCCACAAATTGTACCGGTGAAATACTGTCGGCAGGCTTAAAATCACGGATATAAATCATGTAAATATAGGCCGAATCACTCACTTCAAGAAAGCGATTGTTTCTGGTGAAATCACTATAAGAATATGATTCAACCGGTAATATTTCTGATAACTGTGTTAACTCTGTCCAATTGCCCTCAATGAGGCTGAAGGAGTCGGTATACTTGCTTGCATAAAGTGCGAGGGAATCTTTTTCCTCCTGAACTTCAGAAACAATGTATTGCCTGAATTTCCGAACTGCCGGCGAATCCTTATGCAGTATCAGGTAGCGAATGTCAATAATATCATCTTTCAATATGAAATTTTGCCTGTATTTCTCATAATACTCATTCACATCATTAAAAGAAATGTTGGTATCCAATTCCTGTCTGACCAGCATCTTCTCATATTCAAAAATGATCAGGCTGTTCCTGTATTCATCAATTTGTGCTGAAAAGTCTTTGAGCTCATCAGGCAGGTTTTCTTTTGCTTTTTTTACAATCAGTTCCTTATCAACCCAATTCTGTATGTAAGACCTCACGATGGTCAGGCTGTCGCGAACCGAAGTCCCGGGAGGTACAATACCCTGAAGATCTGATTCATACAGATAACGATCGTACACCCTTACAAGGACATCCCCACTACCTGAATTCCCTGTTTGAGTGCATCCAAAAATACTCATTGCAAAAGCGAAAACAAGCATCCGGAAAATTCCGGGCCTAATTGATATCTTCAATGATCTCCTCATGTATTGTTACCGGATATTTGGCTTTTAGCTCTTTTACCCATTCTTTCTCAAGATATGTTTGATATTGCGAGGTTACTATTCCCCTGGCTTCATCCAGCGTCTTTGGTTCCGGCTTCCTTATTTCATAAACGTAGGCAAAAATGATGGAATTCTCATTGTTCGACCTTCCATCATACAGATCGTTATAATCAGTTAGAACGGCCGCAGTGCTGTGTCCCTGGGTCCAGACAATCTTGTCGATAAAGCTATTATCCCCTTTTGCATAAACCCCGCTCTTTATGATCACATTGTCCAGTGTATCCAGGCCAATCTCTTTCAGGCTTTTATTCCTTGCGGCTGCCCGTGTGATCTCATGCCTGATATCAGATTCCATCGCCGGGTCGTTCAGGATAATAATATCTGCCTCCAGGCGCTCACCCCACATATACTTATCCTGATTTTCAAGATAGAATTCCTCAAGCCCAAGGGTATCCAGGGTTGCTTTGTTCCATACTTTATCTTCCGTTAGGTTAAAAAGCAGAATGCCATCACGGTATTCGCCCATCAGCAACCTGAATTCAGGATATTTATCTTCTAGTTGACTGTCTTCAAGATCAATACAGAGTCCGACTACATATTCTTTGAACTCATTATGAACGAATGCTTCGAGGCCTGTGGTTCCGCGTTTTCGTTGATTGGCTTCCAGAAAAACGCCAAAGTCATGCTGTGAGTATTTTGTTTTGCCCAGCTGCACAAGCTTTTTATTCATGGAGGCTACTTTATCGGCACTCCATTCACCTACATAAAAAGATGAGTCAATGGCCAGGTAAAGTTCCTGAAGGTTTTCAGGGAATTCTTTATAGTTGTTTTCTTTTTTAATGCGATTGATGACCGATTCCTTGCTTTTGTTCGCCCTGGAATCTTTGGTCATGCGTCTTTTCAATTCCAGTACCTCAACCTTATAATCACCGGGAGGAGTTCTTTCTATAAGTTTAAGGATATGCCATCCGAAGCTTGTATGCACCGGTTTGGAATATCCGGCTGAATCCTCAATCTCAGAAACGGCCACAATAAACTCTGGAACCATCCTGTTCGAGCCAAAGCGAGGCAAAACGCCCCCTTTATCTTTTGATCCACGATCATCAGAATAATTCTTTACCAGTTCTTCAAAATTCTCACCATTCATGATGCGTTGGTAGAGATCATTGATCTCTTGTTCTCTTCTTGCCAGATCCTGCGGTGTGGGGTTTTTGGGTTCGGCAAGATATAAATGGGCCACAGTAGCTTTTCCAAGGGCATCTCTGCGATCGGTTACCTTGATCAGGTGATATCCAAAGTCAGTTCTGACTGGCATGGATACTTCACCAACCTCTGTTGTATAAGCTCCGGTTTCAAACGGATATACCATATCAAATACCGTAAAATATCCAAGGTCGCCGCCATTCCCTTTTCTTGCAGGAGCCTGGCCCTGAGCTTCACGATCACGTGCAGACGGATCGTCAGAATATTCAGCAGCCAGGGTACCAAAGTCTTCACCTGCCATTAGTTTTGACCTTACATCCATGATCCTGTTGTATACAGCCAATGTATCTGCCGGCAAAGCATTTACATCCACTTTTATAAGGATATGGCTAGCCCTGATGTCATACAGAAGTCGGTCATACGCTTCCTGCAACAGTTCGTCCGACACATGCTGATCATTGAAGTAAGGTTCTGCCAACTGTGCTCTGTAACCCGCAAGTTCATCAATAAAGGATTGAACAGTATCCATTCCCAAATCGCGGGCTTCTTTAACTTTCAGCCTGAAATTAACATATAGCTCCAGGTATTCTGTCATTGACTTTTTATCTGCCAGATCGGTATCTATATTGTTCTTTTTATAAACACTCAAAAATTCAGATACAGTTATATCTTCATCACCAAGGGTTATGAGTACACGTGTATCTTCTTGCTGGGCAAAGCCAGGCATGAACATGAATAATGCGAAAATAAATACCAATAACTTCACTAATTCTCTTTTCATCTTTTGATATTGATTATTGTTTATGGTTTAATTATCTACTGTAATTTGGTGCTTCCTTTGTGATTGTGATATCGTGGGGATGGCTTTCGACTACGCCGGCCGGGGTAACCCTGATGAAGCTTGCCTTCGACAGGGTCTCTATGTTTTTGGCACCTGCATATCCCATGCCTGCCCTCAGTCCGCCTACCATCTGATGGATCACTTCCGTAAGAAGGCCTTTATATGGAACCCTTCCAACGATTCCTTCGGGGACCAGTTTCTTGATATCATCCTCTACATCCTGGAAGTAACGGTCTTTGGATCCTTTCTCCATCGCTTCGATTGAACCCATTCCGCGATATGTTTTATACTTGCGGCTTTCAAAAATAATTGTCTCGCCGGGAGATTCATCCACACCGGCAAACAATGAGCCCGCCATCACAGTGCTGGCTCCGGCCACAAGGGCTTTCACTACATCGCCTGTATATCGGATCCCGCCATCGGCGATCACCGGAATGCCTGTTCCTTTCAGCGCCTGAGCAACATTATAAACTGCACTGAGCTGCGGAACACCGATGCCGGCAATGATCCTTGTGGTACAAATTGACCCTGGACCGATACCTACTTTAACGGCATCCACACCGGCATTTTTTAAATCAATGGCGGCCTGAGCCGTAGCTATATTGCCAACCACCAGGTCGATACCCGGGAATCTGGATTTAACCAGTTTGGCCATTTTAATGACCCCCTCGGTATGTCCATGTGCAGTATCAATTACAATCGCATCCACTCCAGCTTCAACCAGGGCGGCAGCACGTTCAGGTGTGTCGGCAGCAATACCAACTGCTGCGGCGGCACGCAACCTGCCACGTTCGTCTTTAAATGCATTCGGGCGGGATTTAACCTTGATCACATCTTTGTATGTGATCAGTCCGACCAATCTGTTGTTGGCATCAACAACAGGAAGTTTTTCAATCCTGTGCTTTTGAAGGATATCGGCAGCCTGTTCAAAATCAATAAATTCAGAAACTGTTATCAGGTTCTCACGTGTCATCAACTCCACGATGGGCCTCTCAGGATTATCTTCAAACCTGAGATCGCGATTGGTAACAATTCCAACCAGTTCTTTCTTTTTATTTACCACCGGAATCCCACCAATGTTGTATTCCTGCATTATTTTCAATGCATCCTTTACCAGTCCTTCCTCGCTCAATGTGATGGGATCAAGAATCATCCCGTTTTCTGCCCGTTTTACCTTTCGTACCTCATTGGCCTGGTCTTCAATGGACATGTTCTTGTGAAGAACGCCAATTCCACCTTCCTGGGCAATGGCAATAGCCATTTTTGCTTCAGTAACTGTATCCATTGCAGCTGAAACAATGGGTATATTGAGTTGAATATTACGTGTGAAATAGGAAGAAATATCTACATCCCTGGGAAGCACCGATGAGTAAGCAGGCAGTACTAGCACATCATCATAGGTTAGTCCTTCTCCGGTAAACTTTTCAAGATCTTGAGCCATGATAGGGTGTTTTTGACCTGCAAAGGTATTAAAAAATGCCTTACACATTATTAATAAATGTTAAAGCTAAACGAGTATTTTAAGTAAATGGGAGCCCTTATCGAATGAGGACAAAAGTAGATTTTAATGTATTGCTTACACCAGTGTCTGAACGATAGCTTATAACGCATACATAAACACCTCCCGGGGCATTGCCGCCTTTGAAGGATCCATCCCATCCGGTCCCGAAATCACTGCTTGAGAAAATGAGCTCTCCCCATCGGTTATAAATATCAAAACGATACTCACTGAACTGAGCAAAAGTCCCAACCGGACGAAATACTGGATTTTTCCCTCCGGGTGTAAAGGCATTTGGCAAGAAAATACTGGGTGTGTATTCAAAAAAGATCTCATTCGACCAGCTTTGAAGACCCGGATCATTTCCATCCATCGCCCTGACAATATATCTCAACATGCTGAATTCTCCCGAAAGGGAAGAAATATCATCCTCAAAGTATAGGATTGAAGCATCCGTTTCTCCTATGAGGTCAAAAGATCCATCATCATCTATTGCACGGTATATCTCATAGCTGTCGACGGAAGCAGGCCATCCTTCAAAAGCATTCCATTCCAAAACATTCAGCATGCTTTCAGTTTTTTCGCCCTGCAACAATACGGTGCGCATCAGATTTGTTTCAAGCACTTCATTTCCACAGCTGTCGACAAGAATTGACCGATAATAATAACTCTGGTTGTTTACGTCAGCGTTCTCATCGTCAAAATAAAGAACAGCTTGTCCCTGAGGTTCCAGTTCTGCAATGAGCTCAAAGGGACCTGATGCTTCTGTCGACCTGTAAAGATTTAGCCAGGGCACATCGGCCTGTGTTTCAGGCAGCATACTTATGCTGATATACTCACTGTTTTCAACCGAGGCATTTTCCAATTCATTTTCAGTTGGCTGAAGGTATTGCCAGGTAGTCAGTTCCCGAATGCATGATGAAGACGTAACCGCATCTGCTGCGCTGAAAGCCCTGATAAAGTAGGCATAGGTATGTCCGGGCTCCAGATCGGTATGCTCATAAGCAGTGATCCCGGCAGGCATGGTGGCATAAACTTCCCATGGTCCGGCATCCGTGCTAAGATATATCCGGTATCCTTCCAGGGCAGGATCCATATTGATATAAGCTGTCCAGCTGAGTGTATTCACCATGGTACATGGATTGAATACGACCTCATTGAAAAGGATGGTCCGCTGAGGAATATCATAACTTCCCGGGCTGATGTTCATGCAGGTATCGAAGGCAGCCATGGCATAAGAGCGGTTCTCTGAGCAGGGATCAAATGAAACATCAAAATAGCTGGTAACGCCCTTTCCGAACACAAAATCGAGGGTATCATTGATGTTTGAACGCACTTGATAAATAACATATCCACCTGCATCCCCGGCAGGGCTTTCACTCCATCCAAGGATTACTTCTCCGGTAAATGGGTTGATGCTGACCGAGTCAAGCGATGGCATTGGAGGCGGTGTAATATCGGCAAAAATGGCAGAAAATATATTGGAGAAAGACCCGCAATTATTGTCGTTGCCAAGCCCGATCTTAAAAGAAAGGGTATCCCGGCATACCGAAACAGGAAGCTCATAATGCGTAAGAGTGGTGGAATCAATTAGCACAAAACTGCTTTGTGGATTATGCATCCATACCATGTATTTATCCTCAGACCCCGACAAGAGCGGATCGTGGAACACATTCCAGTCGAGCACGGCCAAATAGGGATCGCTGCTGTTTACCGTTAGGTGAATGCTGCTCAATGTATCCGAAAGAATATTGGGCAATACACCACTCTGGTCGGTATCAATATAATAAAGGTTCTCTTGTTGATTTGCAGTAGATGGAGTATGCAGAAAGCTTGTATCATGATAAAGAATATTCTGCCCTATTCTCAGGAAACTACCCGGATTGGAAATGGTAGTCTGATAAATATCATACGTGACAAAAGTGTCCTCATCCACCGGAGCTTTCCAGCTCAGCAATACATCACCATTTTCAAGCACTTCCACACAATGAAAATAGTGAACAGCCTGCCCACTCATTGTTAAACTAAAAGCAATAAAAAATAATATGCTGAGTCCCTTTTTAATCATTTCCTACATTAACGTGCGATGCAAAGTTAAAGTATATTTTGGGTAGCGGAAACCGGGTTGATTATGAATTATGGATTATGGATTATGGATTATGGATTCTACAATACCTGGGACGAGGGACGGGGGACGGGGGACGGGGGACGAGAAACCAGAATACCAGAATACCAGTCCCGATTCCCGGTTCCCGGGATCGAGGATCCACGAAAAACAATGAAATCAACCATTTCTGGTTTTTCGGGATAGCCAG
>CAZASJ010000083.1:0-14213 GCA_964487735.1 uncultured Bacteroidales bacterium
GCTTGTCGAAGGATCCCCCGTCCCTGAGCCTGTCCTGAGCTTGTCGAAGGATCCCCCGTCCCCGGCCCCCTGCACCCGGCCCCCTGCACCCTGCACCCTGCCCCCTGCACCCTGCTCCCTTTAACACATTTTCTATCCAATATTTTTTATTATTTGAAATAAAAGCTTACTTTTGCAGCCCATTTTCAACAGCTTGGGGATAATTCCTATCCTTCTGTACCACAAGTTGTTTAATAAATGTTTAACCAATCCGTAACCGCCGGGTACAGGGTAAGGACGGATACAATGAGTACCAAATGAGTGATATTAAAGAAAACATCAACGAAGAAGTCCCTGCTAACGAGGAAGTTAAAAAAGAGGAAGCAATCGTTGAA
This sequence comes from uncultured Bacteroidales bacterium, assembly GCA_964487735.1. Taxonomy (GTDB): domain Bacteria; phylum Bacteroidota; class Bacteroidia; order Bacteroidales; family B18-G4; genus B18-G4. The sequence goes on from CAZASJ010000083.1 coordinate 375, forward strand.
ACACCCAAGGCCGAAGAAGTAACTGAAGAACCCAAGGCCGAAACCCCCAAAACAGAAGAAGTAAAAGAAGAAGCCCCTGAAGCTGAAGCAGCTGTAGAAGAAGTTGTAGAAGAAAAAACAACTGAAGTTGCAGCAGAAGAACCAGCAGCAGACAAAGCTGTGGTTGAAGAAGCTGTGGTTGAAGAAGCTGTAGCAGAAGAGCCTGCAGTTGAAGAAGCTGTAGTCGAAGAAAAAGCGGAACCCAAAAAGGAAGCTCCCGCAAAGAAAACGGCAGATAGGGATGATTTCGACTGGAGCGCCGCAGGCAAAAAGTCAGATATTTATTCTGCAAAGGAAAGAACAGACCTGGAAGACATCTACACCAAGACCATGAGCTCTATCGTAGAGCACGAAGTGATCGACGGGACTGTGGTGGCAAAAAACAGCCGCGAAGTGGTCGTGAACATTGGATTTAAATCGGATGGTGTAATCCCGGTGAATGAATTCCGCTACAACCCGAAACTTGCAATCGGTGATACCATCGAAGTTTATGTTGAGAACCAGGAAGACCCATCAGGGCAACTGCTCCTCTCTCACAAAAAAGCAAGAATACTCAAATCATGGGACAGGATAAATGCAGCATTCGAAAATGATGAGATCATCAATGGCTATGTGAAATGCAGAACCAAAGGCGGACTCATCGTCGATGTATTTGGCATTGAAGCATTTCTTCCCGGTTCTCAGATCGATGTGAAACCAATCAGGGATTATGATGTTTTTGTCGATAAAACAATGGAATTCAAGGTTGTAAAAATCAATCACGAATATAAAAATGTTGTTGTTTCACATAAAGCACTGATCGAAGCCGAACTCGAAATGCAGAAAGCTGAGATCATGTCGAAACTTGAAAAAGGACAGGTTCTTGAAGGAACCGTTAAAAACATCACTTCATATGGTGTATTTATCGACCTCGGTGGCGTTGATGGCCTTATTCATATTACCGACCTTTCTTGGGGCAGGATCAATCATCCTGAAGAGATCGTAACACTTGATGGAACGATCAAGGTTGTCAACCTCAATTTTGATGATGAAAAGAAACGCATTGCCCTCGGCCTCAAACAGCTTACTCCTCATCCATGGGATGCACTTGATACAAACCTTAAAGTAGGTGACAAAGTGAAAGGAAGAGTTGTTGTAATCGCCGATTACGGTGCATTCATTGAAATCGCTACCGGTGTTGAAGGTCTTATCCACGTATCAGAAATGTCGTGGTCACAACATCTTCGCACTGCACAGGACTTCCTGAAAGTAGGCGACGAAGTGGATGCCGTGATCCTTACCCTCGACAGGGAAGAAAGAAAAATGTCTCTTGGCATGAAACAGCTGATCCCGGATCCATGGGAAGGCATCATGACCAAATATCCAAAAGACTCGAAACATACTGCTACAGTCAGGAACTTCACCAACTTTGGAATCTTTGTTGAACTCGAAGAAGGGGTTGATGGACTGATCCACATCTCTGACCTTTCATGGTCGAAGAAGATCAAGCATCCTGCTGAATTCACCAAGATCGGTGAAGATATTGAAGTCGTTGTACTTGATGTAGATGTTGAGAACAGACGCCTCAGCCTCGGACATAAACAGCTCGAAGAAAATCCATGGGATGTATTCGAAGGCATCTTTACCCTCGGTTCTGTGCATAATGCAACCATTACCACCAAAAATGATAAAGGTGGTGTTGTGTCACTCCCATACGGTGTTGAAGGCTTTGTGCCGAACAGGCACCTTGCAAAAGAAGACGGATCAACTGCAAATGCAGAGGAAACACTTGACTTTGTTGTGATCGAATTCTCGAAAGAGAACAAAAAGATCATTCTTTCACATACAAGGACATTCCAGGAGAAAACAGCCGCTGAGAAAGAACGTGAAGATTCTAAAGCTAAAAAAGGACAGCGCACAACCAGGAGTTCAGTACAGAAAATCCAGGATAACATCGAGAAAACAACCCTCGGCGACCTCGACGGACTTGCTGCTCTGAAGGCAACCATGGAAAAGGCAGAAAAGAAAGAAAAAGATACTGCCAAACCTAAAGCTGCTGCTAAACCTAAAAAAGAAGAGGAAAAGAAAGAAGAGCCCAAGGATGAAAAACCGGAAGGCGAAGAGAAAGAATAACAAACTCTTTCAGAATATAAGGGTGATCGTTATGCAACGGTCGCCCTTTTTTTTTATCTTGCATCATGACTTTCTCAGTAACCATCCTGGGCAGCAGTGCTGCCATACCCCTCACACACCGGAACCCAACGGCTCAATTGGTCAATGTGCACGAGAAGCTCTTTCTTTTTGATTGCGCGGAAGGCACTCAGGTTCAGCTGAGAAGAAGCCATATCCGCCTTCAGAAAATATCCTGTATTTTTATTTCCCATTTGCATGGCGACCATTATTTCGGACTCATGGGATTGATTACCACCCTGCATTTGCTGGGAAGGGAAAACGAATTGCATATTTACGCTTACTATAAACTGGAGGAAATCATCAATATGCATCTTAATGCATCCAAAACCATCCTTCGCTATCCATTGGTCTTTCATGCTATCGACCCGGAGGAGCATAAGGTCATACTCGATACGGATATCCTGAGTGTTTCCACCATTCCCATGGACCATGGCTTTCCAACCTGTGGTTTTCTGATAAAAGAAAAGCAGGGAAAACCAAATATTCGCAAGGATTTTATTGAAGGACGGGAATTGGACAGGGAGGATTTTGTCAAGATCAAGGATGGGATGGATTATGTAGACCCCGATGGGAAGGTCTTTCCCAATGCGGAAATAACCACTCCGCCCGGGGCACCCAGGTCATACGCCTACTGTTCAGATACCGCCTACAATGAAAGGATCATTCCTATTATTAAGGGGGTGGACCTGCTATACCATGAAGCCACTTTTATGGAAGACAGGGCAGGGGATGCAGCAGATAAATTTCATTCCACTGCCTCACAGGCAGCTACGATGGCGAAAAAAGCAAAAGCGGGAAAATTACTGATCGGACATTATTCAGCCCGATATAAAGACCTGAATGGCTTGCTGCAGGAAGCTAAGGCCATCTTTCCGGATACCCTCCTGACGGAGGATGGACAAAGCATTTCGGTTTAAGCTGTTTATTTTCGTTGGCAGGCTTCAGGCCAGGGCCCGGTACAGCACCTCAACAGGATGCAAAGCAGTTTTTCCGGTACCGTCTTTAATCTGATGCCGGCAGCTGGTTCCGGGAGCAGCCACGATCACTTCGGGATTTGCGGCCCTCACCGCTGGAAGCAATACCAGTTCGCCTACCTTCATCGACAGATCGTAATGTTCTTTTTCATATCCGAAGGCTCCGGCCATGCCACAACAGCCTGATTTGATCTCATCTACCTCATAATTCAATGGAATAGATAGCATTTCCAATGTAGGCTCAACAGATGAAAGGGCTTTCTGATAGCAGTGGCCATGTACAATGATCCTGGCACTTGCTTCGGTGAACTTATCTGTGCTGATATGGCCATTCTTGAATTCCATGGCTATAAATTCATCTATGGTGAGGCAATGTGGAGCCATTCGATTGGCTTCTTCTTTCAGGTCCTTCCCAACAAGCTCAGGATATTCGTCCCTGAATGTAAGAATCCCTGAAGGTTCTATGCCAATGAGTGGGGTCTCTTCATTGATAATAGGAGAAAGCAGAGAAACATTTTTCTTTGCCAGTGCTGCGGCTTTTTTTACCAGTCCTTTAGATAAGAATGTCCGCCCACTGAATTTATGTGCAGGGATCTCAACCGAATACCCCAGGGCTTGCAAAAGCTTGATCGCAATGATGCCGGTTTCTGCATCATTGTAATTGGTGAATTCATCGGCAAAAAGAAACACCTTTTTATTTCCACCAGGCGCCTGAAACTTGTTTTTCCGGGCCCAATGCCGCAAAGTTGTTTTATAAAGCAGGGGAATGCTCCTTTTGGGGGCAAATCCAAGCATTTTCTTCAGCAAACCCGATAAAAATCGGTTTCCGGCAACGAAATTATATGCCCCCGGGAAAATGGATCCGAGTTTGTTCAAATGCCCGATATAGGCAATGGCCCTGGTCCTGAGAGGGATGCCATTGGCATCATAATAATGCTGCAGAAATTCGGCTTTGTATTTGGTGATATCTACGCTTGAGGGGCATTCCGATTTACATGCCTTGCACGACAGGCAGAGGTCCATCACCTCGTAGATCTCAGGATGATCAAAGGGATTTTCTTTACTTGAATTTGTCAAAAACTCACGAAGGATGTTTGCCCTCGCCCTGGTCGTATTCTGTTCATCAGTGGTGGCCATGAAACTGGGGCACATGGTTCCGCCGATGGTAGCAGTCTTGCGGCAATCGCCTGAACCATTGCATTTCTCCGCTGCCCTGAGTATTCCCAGGTCTTTCGAAAAATCGAAGGTGGTTTGTATGTCTCTGCTTTCTTTCCCGGGCTTATACCTCAGGAATGTATTCATTTCAGGAGTGCCTACTATTTTTTCGGGGTTAAAGATGTTTTCGGGATCCCAGCTGGCTTTGAGGCTTTCAAGCAGCTTGTAATTTTTTTTGCCCACCATGAGTGGTATGAAGGCCCCGCGCAAGCGCCCATCGCCATGCTCACCACTGAGCGAACCCCGGTATTTTTTTACCAGTTTTGCCGTGTCCAGGGCAATTGCCTGAAAAAGGGCAACATCTTTTTGCTGTTTCAGGTCAAGGACCGGCCTGAGGTGCAACTCGCCTGTACCAATATGGGCATGGTAAACGCAAGTGATTTTGTGTTTCTCCAGTAGCTTCGAAAAATCACTCATATAGGCCGGAAGATCTTGCGGATTTACAGCAGTATCTTCAATCACAGACACGGGCTTGGCATCGCCGGGCATGTTCGACAACACCCCGAGCCCGGCCTTACGCAGTGTCCATACTTTTTGAATGTCTTTTCCTGTGATAAACGGGAAATGATAGCCATATCCGGCCGCCCGCATTTCCTTTTCCATTGCAGAAGCAATGTCTTTTATCTCATCCTCACTTTCCCTGGCAAACTCCACGATGAGTATTGCCCCAGGGTCTCCTTCTATAAAAAAACGATTTTTTTGCTGGCTATGGTTGCCTTTTGTGAGCTCAAGAACTTTGCTGTCCATCAATTCAACGGCCCCCGGATGGTATTTCAGGGCGATGAGGTTCGCATGGAATGATTCCTCAAGGCTTTTACAGTGAATGCAAACAAGAGCCTTGTTCTTCGGGGGCAGATCAAGCAGGTTAAGCTTTATTTCTGTGATGAAAGCCAAGGTACCTTCCGATCCTGCAATCAGTTTGGCAAAATTGAAATCAGCTTTCCCCTCCGTGAAAGGCTTTGTCTCCAATAATAGGTCAATGGCATAGCCTGTATTTCTTCTTTTGATGGAAGGGTGGGGGTATTCTTTGCGGATGGATTCCTGATTCTCCGGGTCGGAAAGAATGGACTGAATGTTACGGTAGATATCGCCTTCCCTGCTTTTTAGAGTGCATTTTCCCTCAAATGTGGCTTTGTCAATCTCACCGAATTCAACTTCGTTGCCGTCGCTCAGGATGACTTTGACCGATAAAAGGTGATCTCTTGTGCTGCCATAAATGAGCGAATGGGCACCGCATGCATTGTTGCCAACCATGCCACCGATCATGCATCTGTTGGAGGTTGAGGTTTCCGGGCCGAAAAACAGTCCGTGCTGTTCTAATTCTTTATTTAATTCGTCCAGGACAACACCCGGCTGCAGCCTGACCCATTTTTCAGCGGCATTTATTTCCAGGATGCCTGTCATATACTTCGAAACATCCGCAATGATCCCTTTTCCAACCACCTGTCCTGCCAGAGAAGTTCCGGCAGCACGCGGTATGAGCCCTAATTTGCTTCTGCCGGCAAACTTTACCAGTTCCACGATATCGTCACTGTGCTTAGGCCTTGTTACCAGCAATGGCATTTCCCGGTATGCTGAAGCATCTGTAGCATATTGCAGTAAATTGAATTTACGTTCGTAAACATCTCCCTGAAAGTGCGCTTTCAGGTCTTTGATCATATCGGGTGACAGACTGCTCATCAATCTTTTTCGTAGAAGTTAGTGCTTTCGAATATTTTGTCGGCAGAGCCTGCAATGAAACCTGAGAACAACTGTCCTTTTTCATTGGTATACCTTCTGGCAAACTCATAATAACAAGCAGGGACAGTATAAACGCCTTCCTTGAATTGCATCTCGAGCAAACCGGCTTTTGTGCTCGATTGTTCAAGGAATTGTGCCGGCGATCCTTTGATCTCTCCACCGGAATCATTTAAGAGGAAGCCATTCTCCTTCAGGAAGGCATTCACTTTCTCCAGCGAATCAAGTTTCTTTAAATGGTTGACGCTTACAGTGAAATGATTGGCCCTGAATCCGTGTATGTAGAGCCAGGCAGCATATTCCGATTCTTCCTTGAGCTTTTTATACAAATCGTAAGTGGGCATACCCCAACTGTTTCCAGAAAAGATCATGCTATCGGTTTTGAGCGATGTGTGCGGCAACTTTTGCATCAAGGCTGTTATGGCAAGCTGAAGAAAGGTGCTGAATTTTTCAAGCATCAATTCAGAAATGAATACACGGGGTGCATCTTTGTCAGTTTTATGCTCAAAATGCTTTGCGATCAGCTTTTTTTCCTCAAATTTATATTCATTTACAAACACATAGCCTGCCTTGATGAATATCTTCGACATGACGTCGATATTCACCTTTGGGTGATTGAAAGTGCGAAATGCAATGTGGTCGTTAACAACGGTTTCGCCTTCATTTGTAAATAGGGAATGTATTTTCCCTGCCTCTGGATTTTGCTCGGTATAATCTGTCCAGAGCCTGTCGAATATTTCTTCTTTTGTCATACGTTTTGTTTAAAATAATCCATTCATTAGTTCATGTAAATCGATCCCGGAGTGTTTTTCTGCAAAATGATTCTTTTTCAATGCCTCTGAAATTGATCCCGGGTGATGCAATTCATTTGATAAGGTCCTTGCAAGTTCAGTATAAGCCGCTTGATCTCCCTTGTAAAAGGCCACTTGTTTTATCTTACCCTTTTCACAACGCATCTCAAGCTTGATTAATTCTTCCCCCAGTTTAAATTCTTTTATCAGTTCATATTTTGGTGAATACTCAAAATTCCATTCCATGGAAGCATATTTGTTCTCTATCAACTCCTGTATGGCCTTTCTGTCCTGTGTACTGAAATGCTGTTCAGAAATGCCGGGAAAATCTTCTTTCACCTGTTCAACAAGTGTATCTCTGAATTGTTGCATGTTCATCTTTTCGGGAAGGTGTTCGCTCAGATTGCGAATGTGGCTGTCGGCTGATCTTATGGATCTGTCGGTGTATCCTGAATGTGCCGGCCGTATGCATTTTCTGAGTGCCACAAGATCGGAATCAAAGAGCAGGGTGCCATGGTGAAGTACCCTCTGACGGAAAACATGCTCAGCATTCCCCGAGAACTTTTTCCCGTCGACAACCAAATTGCTCTTACCCTGTAGGGAAGCCACAACACCATGCTTTCCCAGGGCCCGGATTACCGTTCCCGAATACTTTGCATAATCAACCAGTTGCCCGTCTTTGCCATTGCTTAGCAGACTGTAATTCAGGTTTCCCTCGTCGTGATATACGGTCCCTCCGCCTGAAATCCTTCTGATTACCGGGATGTTATGATTGAAGGTGTATACAATATCCGCCTCGGCCGTAGCAATCTGGTGTTTACCTATAATGACTGAAGGGCTGTTGATCCATAACATGAAGACGTCCTCATCGAAAGCTTTGAGTGCATATTCTTCTGCAGCAATGTTGAAGAAAGGGTTGTTTTCGCTTCTGTTTATGAGGATCATAAGTATTTCGCCCTGATTAAGCCGTAAATAAGTATCTTTGAAATGATCAACTTAATTGTGTAAAGATAATGAATACTTCTGCATCAAGGCTTTTTGTTGTACTTGCTTTAATGGCATTCCTTTCTTCTTGCAAGGTCTTGCAGCAAGCCAATGAAATGAAGACCTTTGCCAAATGTGAATTTCGTTTGAAGAATATTGAGACCATAACCCTGGCAAATGTAGATATTACGGATGTTGACCAATTTTCAGACCTGAGCTTTTCTGAGGCAACGAACATCTCGATGATAGCTATGAAAGGTAAGTTGCCGCTCTATTTCATTCTGAATGTTGAAATCAGAAATCCGAATGAGGAGAAGGCTTCCATGAATAGTTTCTTGTGGGATGTCTTTATTGATGATGTTAAGATCACCAGTGGAAAAGTGACTAAAAATGTTGAGGTTTTCCCCGATGGAGGCATCGCTGTAATGCCCATTGAAGTTGGAGTGGATTTGTTTGAGATACTGAACGGAGAGTCGGCAGAGGCCGTAATGAACTTTGCCATGAACCTTTCAGGCAGTGGGGGCGTACCCAGCAGGGTAAAGCTTCGTGCCAAGCCCAGCGTATACATTGCTTTGACCAAGGTAAACTATCCCGGGTTTTTTACCATAGAACAGGAATTTGTTTCTGAATAGCATCCGGCACCCGCTATCTTGTACCCGGCACCCAAATTATTTTCTTATTTTTGCCCAAGCATGGAGAACCTCAAATCATTTCTGGAAAAAGACGTTTTCAGGCTTATTGCCTCGGCTGCTGCTGAACTGGGGGTCGATGCCTATGTGATTGGCGGATATGTAAGGGATCGCATCATGGGCCGTGATACCGGTGATATTGATGTCCTGGCCATTGGCAGCGGAATTGAACTTGCAAGCCTTGTAGCTGAAAAACTGGGGAAGAATACCCAGGTTAATTATTTCAAAAATTTCGGCACCGCCATGCTGAAGTACCAGGAAGATCAATTGCTTATCCTTGAATTTGTGGGAGCCAGAAAGGAATCTTACAGCAGGGATTCGCGAAAACCCCTGGTGGAGAATGGGACGCTTGAGGATGATCAGAATCGCCGTGATTTTACCATTAATGCCATGGCCATCAGCCTTCGCGAAACGGATTACGGCCAATTGCTGGATCCATTTGGTGGCATTGCTGATATTGAACGGAAGTTGATCCGTACGCCCCTGGATCCGGATATTACCTATTCCGATGATCCATTACGCATGATGCGGGCCATTCGCTTTGCTACCCAGCTTAACTTTGTTATTGATGAAGGCTCTTTCCAATCCATTTATAAAAACCGTGATAGGATAAGCATCGTTTCCAGAGAGCGCATTGCCGATGAACTCAATAAGATCATTCTGAGCAATAAACCCTCATATGGATTTAAATTAATGGAGAAGGCCGGTTTATTAGAGATTATATTTCCACAGTTTGTTGCCTTGAAAGGGGCTGAAAATGTGGAAGGCAAAGGGCATAAGGATAATTTTTATCATACACTCCAGGTACTGGACAATCTTTCGGAAAATACAGATAATCTCTGGTTGAGGTGGGCAGCCATTTTGCACGATATTGCAAAACCGGTCACCAAAAGGTACGATAAGAATATTGGCTGGACCTTTCATTCACATGAATTTGTAGGTGCGAAAATGGTTCCTAAGATATTCAGACAGCTGAAGCTTCCCATGAATGAGAAAATGAAGTATGTGCAGAAACTGGTCCTTTTACATCTTAGGCCTATTGTACTGGCCAAAGAGGAGATAACAGATTCAGCCATCAGGCGCCTGCTTTTTGAGGCCGGTAACGATGTTGATGACCTGATGATGTTGTGCGAGGCTGACATTACTTCAAAGAATCCTGTCAAGGTGAAGCGTTACCTCAGCAACTTCAGGCTGGTGAGGAAAAAGCTTGTTGAAATAGAGGAGAAAGACCGGGTACGCAACTTCCAGCCACCTGTAAGTGGCGAGCTCATCATGGAAACATTTGGCATTCCGCCCTGCCGTGAAGTGGGCGATATCAAAAACGCCATTAAAGATGCCATATTGGATGGGGTCATACCGAATGAATATGAGGCAGCGTTTGAGTATATGATTGAAAAAGGCAGGGAAATGGGTTTAGTACCCTGATGATTATGAATTATCCTCTTTCGCTAAAGCTACAGAGGACACAGTGGGGATCGAGCCATTGCGGGATTACAGCATCAGTGCTGTTCCTGGGTTTAATATCAGTAAACAGTATCCAGTATCCAGTCCCGATTCCCGGTTCCCGGGATCGAGGATCCTCGAAAAACAATGAATTCAAAGAATTCTGGTTTTTCGGGATATCCAGTAACCAATATCCAGAAATATGAAACCTAACCCCAAATACCTGATTGTTGTAAGTGGCCCCACGGCCATCGGGAAAACGGCCTTTAGTATTCAGCTGGCGAAGCATTTTAATACTGAGATAATATCCGCAGATTCAAGGCAGTTTTATCATGAAATGAGAATTGGGACTGCCTATCCCGAATCGGAGGAACTGGCTGCTGTGAAACATCACTTCATCGGACAGCTTTCCATTAAAGATGACTACAATGTTGCACGCTACGAAACAGAGGTGCTGGCTTTATTGGAAAAATTATTTCTGGATCATGATGTGCTCGTATTAACAGGCGGTTCAGGGCTTTATATCGATGCGGTTTGCAAAGGCATCGACGATCTGCCCGACCATAATCCCATGCTCAGAAAAGAACTCAAAAAGGAGCTGGAAGAACATGGTTTGGAAGCATTTGGCGAGAAGCTGAAAAAACTTGATCCTGAATATTATGAACTCGTAGATCTGAACAACCCCAACCGCCTTTTGCGTGCGATGGAAGTATGCCTGCAAACAGGAGAAACATACACATCGCTGCGTAAGAATGCTGCCAAATCAAGGAAGTTCAATATCATTAAGATTGGATTAAATGACGAAAGGGAGATCCTTTTTGATCGGATTGGCGACAGGGTAGATGCTATGATTAAAAAAGGATTGGTAGATGAGGTGAGTTCATTGCAGAAATTCCGTAATCAAAATGCCCTGAATACGGTGGGTTACAAAGAGATCTTTGCCTTCCTCGATGGAGATGTTTCCCTGGAATTTGCTGTAGAGAAAATAAAAACCAATACCCGTCGCTACGCGAAACGACAACTAACCTGGTTTAATAGAGATAAGGATATAAATTGGTTCAAGCCGGATGAACTTACAGAAGTCATCAAATTTGTCACTTCCAGGATAGGTCAAAATAATAAAGGGACCCCGTTATAAAGTCTTTTCTATAATTCTTCACCATGAAACCTGATCAAACCCTCCATGGGAGCCTGTTCGATCCTGCCAATTGAGATGCCGTGTTTCCAGGCTGCTTCATTCAGGATATGCCTGAAATAATAGGCAACGGATCCGACAAAGCTTACCGGTATTTGCTTGTACCTGTTGTATTTAGAAACAGATTCGGTAAAGAACTCATTAAAGGAGGAGAAGAGTATTTCCCTGATATCATCATGATGTTCATGATTGGCCAGAAAACGTGTGAAAGAGGCCATATATGTGCTGGGATTTCCTTCGTTGTATACCGATTTCAGGATATCCTCAAGGCTGTAATTAAATTCCGTGTCAAATGCGTCGAGGATCTCTTTTGCAAGGTATTTCTTCAGGTATGCTGTAAGGAATTTGCGTCCGATGTATGCACCGCTGCCTTCATCTCCGAACATGTAACCGAGTGAAGGGACGTTTGCAGTGATATGCTGGCCATCGTATGAACAGGAATTGGCACCCGTACCTAGAATGCATGCAATGCCTTCGTTTCTTCCCAGCAAGGCCCTTGCTGCCGCGAGAAGGTCATGCTGTACTTCAATTTCTGCATCAGGAAAAAGATCCTTTATTGCTGAACTGACGATGGCACAATTATTTTCAGTTGAACATCCTGAACCATAATAATATACCTTGCCAACTGCTGCCCCGCTTATCTCCGGGTTCAGTTCATTGGAAAGAATGTTTTGGATGGTTTCCGGAGGCATGTAGTAGGGATTGAACCCTGCTGTGTTATGGGTAATGGTTCCATCTTCCGATAATAAGGCCCAACTTGTTTTGGTAGCGCCACTGTCTGCAATAAGGATCATACGTGCTAAAATATTTTGGGGATAAAGATAATCAATCCTGTGAGCAGGGCTGCAATGGCCAAAATCAATACGGCGGCAGCCGAAAGGTCTTTTATAAATCCCATTTTGGGGTCCCGGCCGGGTGAGATCTTATCTACGATCATTTCAATGGCAGTATTGAAAAGCTCGGCAGCGAATACCAGGCTGATCACAATGATAATCATAAACCATTCATGTTGGCTAATGTGGTACAGGAATCCCAGCACAAGCGCAAGGCAGGCTGCTAGCAAATGGACCCAGGCATTTTGTTGGGTCCGGAACATTCCTATAATGCCATGAAGGGCGTATTTGAAACTACGGATGAAACGCTTGAAGCTGGCCATTGGATACTATCTTAGATTTTCTCTGATAAAAGTACAGAATTTCTTAACTTTGATAAAAATAAACAATTTGGATTATGAACAAAAATCTACACATCCTCATCCTAATGGCAATACTTGTTTTGCCCACTTTAACGTATGCTCAGTTTAACATTTCAGCAGAATTAAGACCAAGGCTGGAAATGGATAATGGTACCCTTAAACCATTCCCCGATTCACTGAACACTGTATATTTTGTCAGTCAGCGAACACGATTAAAATTTGATTTGAATAAAGAAAAATATCAAATGAGGTTGAGCATTCAGGATGTTAGGTTCTGGGGCAGCGGCGACATTTATACGAGTACCGGTGTTTTTGGATCAACAGGGGGAATTGATATCCAGGAAGCATGGTTTCGCCTCAAATTGGGGGCCTATTCTAAGCTTACTATCGGGCGTCAGGTGCTTAAGCTTGATGATCAACGTCTTATCGCTACGCGGAACTGGAATCAGTTTGGAATGGCCTATGATGCGATATCGTATATGTTTACAAAGGATAAGTGGATTCTGAATGCTGCTGTTTCCTACAATACCAATTCAAAGATATCAAATGGAAAACTTGTTTCTGATAATGAATTTTTCAATACGTTTAACCTGATGAAGACACTGAATTACATTCATCTGAAAAGGAATTTTCATAAAAATTTTAGTGCTGCACTTATGGCCTTTGCTTCCGGTTATGAGCATAGCACCAGCAAGGATGTTCTTTATATTACTGCTACCTATGGATTCTGGTGGAATTTTGATAATGCTAAGTTTGATGTCAGCAGTAATTTGTATTTCCAGGGCGGAAAAGCACAGACAGGGAAATCGGTCATGGCCTACATGGCGACCATCCATCCGGGTATAAAATTCGGGAAAGTGCGGATAGGTTTGGGTGGAGATTATATTTCCGGTGACAATGCCAAAAACGATGATTTTGGCCAAAAGGAAAGGACCTTTAACCTGATGTATGGGGCCGTTTTTAAGTATTATGGCAGCATGAATTACTATTCCTACATGAAGGGCAGTACTGCCAACGGAGGTTTGATCGATATTTATCCAAACATCAGTGTTCCAATAAACGATCAGCATTCGCTTACTGCCTTTTATCATAAATTCTACCTGGCCAACCCGGTACTGATACAGGGCGATGTTATGGACAATACCGACCTGGGATCAGAGGTGGACCTTATGTATACATATAAAATAATGAAAGAGCTGGTCCTTCAGGCAGGTGTTTCTTATTATTTCACAACCGAATCACTCGAAAAAGTTAAAAAAGTTGATGGCTCTGATATCCGTTCACCCTATTGGGTCTGGACCATGATCACCTTTACTCCGGAATTGTTTAGTTCGAAATGATAGGTGCCTGGTACCTGGATGCTGGATATCCCGAAAAACCAGAAATGGTTGATTTCATTGTTTTT
>CAZASJ010000084.1:0-14100 GCA_964487735.1 uncultured Bacteroidales bacterium
AGAACCAAATCTTTGTTGATCTGCTGTTTTAACTCGCCGAGTTTCCCTTTTACTGTTACCAGATTTTCGTCAGAGATTTTGATCTCTACTCCGGCTGGTACGCTTATGGGAAGTTTTCCTATTCGTGACATATCTTTATTACTCCTGTTTTAACTAACATAACAAATAACTTCGCCGCCAATTTCTTCTTTCTTGGCTTCCTTGTCGGTCATAACACCTCTGGAAGTAGAAAGGATGGCAATGCCAAGTCCGTTCAGTACCCTGGGAAGGTTGTCAGCGCGGACATACTTCCTGAGACCGGGTTTACTGATACGATCAAGTTTATTGATAGCAGGTTGCTTGGTAACCGGATGGTATTTCAACGCGATCTTAATGGTTCCCTGAGCACCTTCATCATCATCAAATTTATAATTCAGGATATACCCTTTTTCATGCAATATCTTTGTAATGTCTTTTTTGATATTGGATGCCGGGATTTCTACAATCCTGTGGTGTGCCAAGACTGCATTCCTGAGTCTGGTCAAATAATCTGCAATTGGATCTGTCATCTCAAATATTCCTTTATAAATTACCAGCTAGCTTTCTTAATTCCCGGGATGAGGCCCTGAAGTGCCATTTCCCTGAAATTGATACGGGAAACGCCAAATTGACGCATGTAACCTTTAGGCCTGCCCGAAAGACTGCACCTGTTGTGCATACGCACGGGAGAGGCATTCTTAGGAAGTTTTTGCAGTCCGGCATAGTCACCATTTGCAAGCATTTCCGCCCTCTTCTCAGCATGTTTAGCTACCATCTTCGCCCTTTTAACTTCGCGGGCTTTCATTGATTCTTTAGCCATGATCTAACTGTTTTGATTTTTAAACGGTAATCCGAATTCTTTTAATAATGCAAGTGCTTCTTTATCATTTTTCGCTGATGTAACAATTGTGATGTCCATACCATTGATGTTACTGATTTTATCAATATCGATCTCAGGAAAGATGATCTGTTCTGTTACGCCGAATGAATAGTTCCCTCTGCCATCGAAGCCTTTGTCGCTGATACCCCTGAAGTCTCTGATCCTGGGGATCGCCACAGCTACTAACCTGTCGAGAAATTCATACATCTTGTCGCCACGCAATGTAACCCTGGCGCCAATAGGCATGCCTTTACGCACTTTAAAGTTAGAGATATCTTTCTTTGACTTGGTGATCACGGCTTTTTGCCCGGTGATCATGGTCAGTTCGTCAACCCCGTTATCGATGATCTTCTTGTCTGCAATTGCTTTTCCGAGTCCCTGGTTCACAGAAATTTTCTGGATCTTGGGTACTTCCATGCTGTTCTTATATTCGAACTGCTTGGTCAAGGCAGGAACGATCTCCTCGAAGTACTTGGTTTTAAGTCTTGGTGTGTATTCCATTATTTAATGACCTCCCCTGATTTTTTTGAATACCTAACGGTTTTATTGGTCTTCTCATCTATTTTTCTTCCAATCCTGGTTGGATTTCCTTTACCGTCAACCACTTTAAGGTTTGAAAGATGGATGTAGGCTTCTTTTTTGATGATCCCGCCTTTTGGATTGTCGGCGTTGGGTTTTGTGTGTTTACTAACTTGGTTCACACCTTCCACAATGGCTTTATATGCCTTGGGATCAATCGTAAGGACTCTTCCCTGCATGCCTTTCGACTCGCCTGAAACTACCATTACGGTATCGCCTTTTTTGATATGTAATTTACTTGCCATTTTTATGGTATTTTTCTCTGTTAAAGCACTTCAGGTGCCAGTGAAACGATTTTCATGAATTTCTTATCCCTGAGTTCTCTGGCAACAGGTCCGAAAATACGGGTTCCCATCATTTCGCCTGCTGCATTGAGCAAAACAACTGCGTTGTCATCAAAGCGAATGTAAGACCCATCCGGGCGTCTGCTTTCTTTTCTTGTCCTTACTACAACCGCTCTGATCACAGTTCCTTTTTTAATATTGCCGGAAGGGATCGCGCTTTTAACGGTGACAACGATCTGGTCGCCAATTCTGGCATACCTTTTTTTAGTTCCACCAAGGACACGAATACAGAGTACTTCTTTGGCACCACTGTTATCGGCTACTGATAATCTTGATTCTTGTTGTATCATCTTTACTTAGCTCTTTCAACGATTTCTACTAATCTCCAGCATTTATTTTTGCTTAAAGGCCTGGTTTCTGAAATGCGAACGGTATCTCCGATGTTGCATTCATTTTTTTCGTCGTGGGCAAGGAATTTTGTGCTTTTCTTAACGTATTTACCATAAACCGGATGTTTTACGTTACGGGTAACTTGCACGACAATGGATTTATCCATTTTGTTGCTCACAATGACCCCAATTCTTTCTTTTCTAAGATTTCTTTCCATCTTATTCATTATTATTGGCTTCTTCTAATTGTCTTCTTCTAAGCTCGGTCTCCATCCTGGCAATGGCTTTTTTAAAAACATTGATCTTATTTGGATTTTCAAGTGGAGACACTGCATGGGTCAGCTTCAGCTTAACAAGCTGTTTTCTTTCTTCGTCCAACCTTTCAGTCAGCTCAACTGTACCCAATTCCTTAATAACTTCTTGTTCCATTATTGTAAATATTTTTTATTCTTGGTAATCTCTTCTTACAACGAATTTGCATTTCACCGGTAGTTTCTGGGCTGCCAGTCGGAGTGCTTCTTTGGCAATTTCCATAGGTACGCCTTCTGCTTCAAACAAAATTCTACCGGGATTGATCCTTGCTACGAAATATTCTGGAGCACCTTTACCTTTACCCATACGTACTTCAGCAGGTTTTTTGGTAACAGGTTTATCCGGGAATATCCTGATCCAGATTTGCCCTTCACGTTTCATGTGACGTGTAACAGCCTGACGTGCAGCTTCTATCTGACGTCCGGTGATCCAATGAGCTTCCATGGTTTTGATACCGAAAGATCCAAATGCAAGCTGGCTGCCACGTTCGGCATTGCCTTTCATCTTGCCTTTCTGCATCTTTCTGTACTTGGTTTTCTTTGGCTGTAACATTTATTTATGCTTTAATATATTATACTATTCAAAATTCTTATCTTCTTCTGGGGCCTGGGCGTCCACCTTTACGGGGGGCTTGTTTTTTCTGTCCTTCGGTCAGTGATGGGACCAGTTCAGGCCTTCCGTAGATCTCACCTTTACAGATCCATACTTTGATGCCGATCCTGCCATAGGTTGTGTGTGCTTCAATTTTAGCATAGTCGATATCGGCACGCAGTGTATGCAGTGGGATACGGCCATCTTTATATTGCTCGCTTCGTGCCATTTCAGCACCACCCAACCTGCCTGAGATCACAACCTTGATCCCTTCAGCACCAATTCGCATGGTAGAAGCGATAGAGGTTTTGATTGCACGGCGGAATGAAATCCTTCCTTCGATCTGCTTGGCAATGGAGGTAGCCACGATATTGGCATCCAGTTCCGGGCGTTTGATCTCGGAAATATTGATTTGAATTTCTTTCTTTGTGAGTTTTTTGAGCTCTTCCTTCAGTTTATCCACTTCAGAACCACCTTTACCAATAATGATACCCGGACGGGCAGTAAAAATAGTAACGGTAACCAGCTTAAGGGTACGTTCAATAATAATCTTTGAGATACCGGCTTTTGCCAGACGGGCAGTAAGGTACTGACGGATCTTAAAATCTTCAAGAAGTTTCCCACCGAAGTCTTTGCCACCATACCAGTTGGAATCCCATCCTTTGATGATCCCTAAGCGAAGTCCTATTGGATTAGTCTTTTGTCCCATTATTATCTTGTATTTTTATATTCTAATTTTGAACCAATTCTGCTTTACTGTCAAGTACCAGTGTAACGTGGTTTGAACGCTTCCTGATCCTGTGCGCCCTACCTTGCGGGGCAGTCCTGATCCTTTTAAGCATCTTGGCACTGTCGACAAATATTTCTTTAACGATGAGGTTGCTCTCCTCAATACGTACACCCTCATTTTTGGCTTGCCAGTTGGCGATGGCCGAACGAAGAAGTTTATTTACCCTGATGGCTGCTTCTTTGGGTGAATGTTCAAGAACGCTGAGCGCGGACATAACATCCATTCCCCTGACCATATCGGCCACCAATCTCATTTTCCTTGGAGAAGTAGGACAATCATTCAGCTTGGCAAAGTATTGCTCTTTCCTGGCCTCTTTTAATTGTTCCGCACGATTTCTTTTTCTTGCTCCCATTATGCTATGCTTTTTTATTTACTAATATTATCTTCTGCCTTTATCCTTGCTGCCGGCATGACCCCTGAACTGTCGGGTAGGGGCAAACTCCCCAAGCTTGTGTCCGACCATATTTTCGGTAATGTAAACAGGGATGAACTTGTTCCCGTTATGCACTGCAATAGTAAGTCCTACAAAGTCGGGAGAGATCATTGAAGCTCTCGACCAGGTCTTGATAACAGTTTTCTTTTTGCTTTCAGACTGTTCAAGAACTTTCTTTTCCAGTTTAAAATGTATATATGGCCCTTTTTTCAGCGAACGACTCATGGTTGTGATTGTATTAATTATTTTTTACGTCTTTCAATGATATACTTGTTGGATTGTTTCTTCTTCGACCTGGTTTTATATCCTTTAGCCGGCAATCCTTTTCTTGACCTCGGGTGTCCACCGGAAGCTCTTCCTTCACCACCACCCATAGGGTGATCAACCGGGTTCATGGCTACACCACGTGTCCTTGGACGACGACCTAGCCAACGGCTTCTACCTGCTTTACCTGATTTCTCAAGTTGGTGGTCGACATTGGATGCCATTCCAATGGTTGCTTTACAGCTCTGAAGGATCATTCTGGTTTCACCTGATGGAAGCTTGATTACTGCAAATTTTCCTTCACGTGTCATGAACTGGGCATATGATCCGGCGCTGCGCGCGAGTTTGGCACCCTGACCCGGCCTCAGTTCGATATTATGAATGATTGTTCCAAAAGGAATTTCACTTAAGTACATGGTATTCCCAATGTTTGGGGAAACACCTTTTCCTGACTGCACCTCTTGTCCGACTTCAAGGCCGTGTGGAGCAATGATATACCGCTTTTCACCATCTTTATAATTAAGGAGGGCGATACGGGCAGTACGGTTAGGATCATATTCTATGGTCTTAACTGTAGCAGGGATGTTTTCTTTATCCCTTTTAAAGTCAATAATCCTATACCTCTGCTTATGGCCACCACCTCTGTAGCGGATTGTCATTTTACCTTCACTGTTCCTACCGCCGCTGCGTTTTATAGGAGCCAAAAGACTCTTCTCCGGAGCGGAAGCTGTGATGTCGTCAAATGCGCTAATGATCTTGAAGCGCTGACTTGGTGTCGTTGGTTTGTATTTCTTTAAAGCCATCTATCTAAATATTGCTATAAAAATCAATTGTTTCACCTTCGGCTAAAGTGATAATAGCCTTTTTATATGAAGCTGCTTTCCCGGTAATAATCCCTGCTTTTGTAAACCTGGATTTTGTTTTTCCGCGGTAATTCATCGTGTTTACAGTTGCCACTTCAACACCGTAAAGATCTTCTACAGCTTTCTTGATCTGAAGTTTGTTGGCTTTCCTGTTCACGATAAAACCGTAACGGTTGAGGCTTTCGCCCATTTCCGTCATTTTTTCTGTAACTACCGGTTTTATAATGATATCCATTGCTCTTTATATTATGATTATGCTAAAATCTTTTCAATCTCTTTTAATGAACTCTCAGCGATCATAAGCATGTTTGCATTCAGAATATCGTACGTATTCAGATTGTTTGCGTTGATCACTTTCGCTTTCTGTATATTCCTGGATGAGAGTAAAATGTTCTCATCTGTTTCAGGAAGTACCAGGAGGATCTTTTTGCCTACAAGGTCGAACTGACCAAGAAACTCAAGAAACTTCTTTGTCTTTGGTTCTTCAAATGAAAAATCCTCAAGGATCAGAATTTCTTTGTCTTTTACTTTATATGTAAGTGCAGAACGACGGGCAAGTCTTTTAACTTTTTTGTTCAGTTTGAAGCCATAATCCCTCGGTTCAGGTCCGAATACCCTTCCACCACCTCTGAAGAGGGGGTTTTTGATATCACCAAAACGAGCAGTACCAGTACCTTTTTGACGCTTGATCTTGCGTGTACTACCGGCAACGGCATTTCTTTCCTTGCTGCTGTGAGTTCCTTGCCTCTGGTTGGCCATGAACTGTCTGGTGTCAAGCCAGATGGCATGGTCGTTGGGCTCAATTCCGAAGACAGCCTTGTCGAGCTTAATCTTCTTGGAGCTCTTTTCTCCGTTTACTTTATATACTTCTAACTCCATCTTTCAACAATTACATATGAACCATTGGGGCCGGGAACGGCACCTTTAATTACCATCAGGTTTTTCTCAGGAATTACTTGTACTACCTGGAGGTTGATGAGTTTTACTCTGTTACCTCCTGTACGGCCTGCCATACGCATGCCTTTGAATACCCTTGAAGGATATGATGAAGCACCTATTGAACCCGGAGCACGCAATCTGTTGTGCTGGCCGTGGGTAGCATCGTTCACACCCTTGAAGTTATAGCGTTTTACAACACCCTGAAATCCTTTACCTTTTGAATAACCCACTACATCGATATATTCGCCCGCCTCGAAGATGTCAACGGTGAGTACATCACCAAACTTCTTCT
Source organism: uncultured Bacteroidales bacterium (assembly GCA_964487735.1). GTDB lineage: Bacteria > Bacteroidota > Bacteroidia > Bacteroidales > B18-G4 > B18-G4. Next base: position 6,635 of record CAZASJ010000084.1, read on the forward strand.
GATGGCCTGATTCAAACCTGGTGAATTCCCTAATAATTCTCTTAGGGGTCACACCAGCCTTGGCAAAATGCCCTTTCAGCGCACTTGTAGTGTGTTTATCTTTCTTGTCATCATAGGCGATCTGGATTGCGTCATAACCATCGTTAACTTTGGTTTTCACCTGGGTAACAACGCAGGGGCCTGCCTCTATGACAGTACAGGGTATGTTTTTTCCAGCTTCATCAAAGATGCTGGTCATCCCAATTTTTTTACCAATTATTCCTGACATTACTCTATCGTTTATACTTTTATCACACTTTAATCTCAACCTCAACACCGCTCGGAAGCTCAAGCTTCATCAGTGCGTCGATCGTTTTACTTGTGGTGCTGTAAATGTCCAACAGTCTTTTGTATGAACAAAGTTGGAATTGCTCCCTGGCTTTCTTATTCACAAAAGTGGACTTGTTCACAGTAAAGATCTGTTTGTTTGTCGGTAGCGGTATAGGGCCGCTAACCACAGCTCCAGTGGATTTTACAGTTTTTACGATCTTTTCGGCTGATTTGTCAACCAAATTATAATCGTACGACTTTAACTTAATTCTGATCCTCTGACTCACGATTTTCTTTGTTTAAGATCTTATTAATAATTTACTACGTAACCTTTAATTTTATATAATACCTCATCAAGGATATCTTTTGGCAATACGGCATAATGCAAAAACTCGAGGTTTGCATTGCCACGTCCTGAAGTAAGGGTGCGCAATGTTGTTACATACCCGAACATTTCTGCCAGTGGTGCCTTTGCTTTGATTTCCTGAAGACGATTTAAAGTTGAAATTCCCTCCATCTGGCCCCTTCTTTTATTCAGGTCGCTACTCAGTTCTCCAACATATTCGTCGGGAGTAGTAATCACAACCTTCATAATAGGTTCCAGCAATACAGGTCCTGCTTTTTTACAGGCTTCCCTGAATGCCATTCCGGCTGCTGCTTCAAACGACATAGCGTCTGAGTCAACAGGATGGGTATTGCCATCGATGAGTCGAACCTTCAGGTTATCCATCTGGAAACCTGCCAGCACTCCATTCATCATGGATGATTTAAATCCTTTTTCTACTGCCAGGATAAATTCCCTGCTGAGGACTCCGCCTTTGATATCATCGATGAATTGCAATCCACGATGGTCATCGTCAGCCGGGCCAATCTCTACAGTAATATCAGCAAACCTGCCTCTTCCGCCTGTTTGCTTCTTATATAATTCACGGTGTACAACCTTTGATGAGATAGCTTCTTTATAAGCTACCTGAGGTTTACCCCTGTTGCATTCAATGTTAAATTCCCTCTTCAGCCTGTCGGTAAGAATTTCCAGGTGAAGCTCGCCCATTCCGCTGATAATGGTCTGTCCCGTTTCGTCATCGATTCTGATGGTGAACGTAGGATCTTCCTCTGACAGTTTGCGTAAGCCCATATTCAGCTTTTCTACATCATCCTGGAGTTTTGGCTCAACAGCCATGCTGATCACCGGTTCAGGGAAGTTGATGTTTTCAAGAAGAATCGGATGTTTAATGTCTGTTAAAGAATCACCTGTACGGATCTCTTTAAAACCAACAGCTGCCCCGATCTCACCTGCGTGAATTTCTTCAATCGGTTTGCGTTTGTTCGCGTGCATTTGAAGGATTCGGGCAAATCTTTCTTTTTTATTGGTGTTCACATTAAGAACTACAGATCCTGCTTTCATGCTACCGGAATATACCCTGAAATAGGCAATCCTTCCCACGAATGGGTCGGTGGCGATTTTGAAGGCCAATGCTGAAAAAGGATCGTTATCTGATGCGCTTCTGCTTTCTTCTTTGTCGGTGAATGGATTTACGCCAACAATGGCAGGAACATCAAGAGGAGAAGGGAGGTAATGAGTTATGGCATCGATAAGTTTCTGAACACCCTTATTCTTAAATGATGAACCGCAAAATACCGGTGTGATCTTAAGTTCAAGTGTTGCTTTCCTTATTGAGGCGATCAGTTCTTCCTTCGTAATGCTTTCCGGTGATTCCAGGAATTTCTCCAGCAAGGCTTCATTGTCTTCAGCAGCACCTTCGATGATCTCAGTCCTGTATTTATCTACAGTTTCTTGAAGATCTTCAGGAATCGGGATTTCTTTATATATCACGCCAAAGTTCTCTTCATCCCAGTTGTATGCCTTGTTTTCAATAAGGTCAACAAGCCCGGTGAATTCATCTTCTTCCCCGATGGGGATTTGCATGACGATGGGCTTAGCGCCCAGTTTTTCTTTTATCTGTGCTACAACTTTATAAAAATCGGCACCTGAACGGTCCATTTTATTTACAAAGCTGATGCGCGGTACATTGTACTTGTCGGCCTGACGCCAAACAGTCTCAGACTGCGGTTCAACGCCGCCAACAGCACAGAAAATAGCAACAGCACCGTCGAGCACCCTCAATGAACGTTCCACCTCTACTGTGAAGTCGACATGCCCCGGTGTGTCAATGATGTTGATACGGTATTTCTGTTCCTGTGTAGTCCAGTAAACGGTTGTTGCAGCAGATGTGATGGTGATGCCTCTTTCTTGTTCCTGAGCCATCCAGTCCATGGTAGCAGTGCCTTCATGAACTTCACCAATCTTATAATTGATACCGGTATAATACAATACACGCTCCGTTGTTGTGGTTTTACCCGCATCAATGTGAGCCATTATGCCAATGTTACGTGTATATGTCAGATTTTCCGGCATCTCTTGTTTCTGCTATTAGAACCTAAAATGACTGAAAGCCTTATTGGCTTCGGCCATACGGTGTGTATCTTCTTTTTTCTTGAAAGCAGAACCTTCTTCCTTATAAGCAGCCAGGATCTCTCCGGCAAGCTTTTCGGCCATGGTTTTTTCGTGACGTTTACGGGAGAAGCTGATCAGGTTTTTCATCCCGATCGACATTTTCCTACCCGGTCTGATCTCTGAAGGTATCTGGAAAGTGGCACCACCAATTCTGCGGCTCCTTACCTCTACGGCGGGAGTTACATTGGCGAGTCCTTTTTTCCATACTTCGATCGGGTCTTCTTTGGTTTTTTCCGCAACAATTTCCATAGCACCATAGAAGATCTCGTATGCGATATTCTTCTTGCCGCTGTACATCATGTTGTTTACGAATTTAGTAACCAAAGTGTCACTAAACTTTGGATCAGGAAGAATGGTCCGTTTCTTAGGTTTTGCTTTCCTCATCGGTATCTTATATTATTATTGTATAATGATCTTATTTCTTAGGTCTCTTTGTGCCATACTTTGATCTCCGCTGTGTTCTGCCTTCAACACCTGATGTGTCAAGTGCGCCGCGGATGATGTGATAACGCACACCCGGAAGGTCTTTAACCCTGCCGCCACGGATCATCACGATGGAGTGCTCCTGGAGGTTGTGGCCTTCGCCCGGAATGTATGCATTCACTTCTTTTCCGTTTGTTAACCTCACCCTGGCCACTTTTCTCATGGCTGAGTTCGGTTTTTTAGGGGTTGTAGTATAAACCCTAACGCAAACACCCCTGCGTTGTGGACATGAATCCAGTGCGGGTGACTTGCTTTTTTCAGTTAATTTCTTGCGTCCCTTGCGAACTAATTGCTGAATGGTTGGCATATTAAGACTTATTAATTTAATTATATTCTCCTCAAAACGAGGTGTTTATATTTCAAAAATTCAAGAAAATCTTTTGGGAAAGGATATAGGTGGGTCTTTGAAGACTTCCCTGCCGAAGCGGGGTGGGACCTATATCTGCCTTAACTTTTCAGGTTCCCTTGTGATTTTCAGCTTCTTCTGACTAATTCATCCAAAGCGGCTGCAAAGGTAAAAAATAAATTTTCATTTACAATGCATTTCTTAAAAAAAAACCTAAAATATTGTCTGAATTGTTAATTGCCCATTTTTAAAAGTCTGGAAAGACGCATCAATACAGATGGTTTCACGCATATTCCTGCTGCTAAAACGGATGTTGATAACTCTTAATCAGCCATCATTTTATTTATTATATTTTTGTATGCAGTCAACAGAATATATTCTGGATGAAAGAAAAATATTTTAGCGATGACAATATTGACCTCGAATCGCATGAAATGATAGAGGAGGTTAAGTATTATTCAGGCATGCGCCTGTTTAAACCTGATGTGGATCATATGGGCCTTGTTGTCGTGGATATGCAAAATTATTTTCTTGATCCCGAACAACATGCATTTATTCCTTCCGGTCCTGTTATAAAAGATAACATCATCAAGATCATGAAGGCATGTCATAACAGGGGAATACCTGTTTTTATTACACGCCATATCAATACCAAAGATGATGCGGCGATGATGGGCATACGCTGGCATGAAATCATTCTGAAAGAAGATCCACGAAGCGAAATTGACAAGGATATACTTGAGGCTGGGGGAACAGAGCTCATTAAAAGCCAGTTTGATGCTTTTTACAAAACCGATCTTGAAGAACGCTTACGGAATGCCGGGGTAAAGCAGATTATTCTGGTGGGTGTTATGACAAATGTTTGTTGTGAAACTACTGCCAGAGTGGCTTTTATCAAAGGTTTTGATGTTGTGATGCCTGTGGATGCTACGGCAGCCTATAATTATGAATTTCATCTGGCCACCTTCCTGAATATGTCGTACTTGTTTTCAAGACCCATTATTACAAATACCTTATTAGACCACCTTAAAAATGCATAATGAGGAGGTAATCATTATTGGTGGAGGACCTGCTGGCATTGCATGTGCCGTGCAACTCAAACGCTATGGCATCGATCCTCTTATATTCGAAAAAGACAGTGTTGGTGGCTTGGTAAGGAATGCCTGGCGACTGGATAATTATGTTGGCTACCCTTCTGGTATTGGTGGATTAAAATTTGTCGAGGAATTGCAGAAGCATATCCATCGATTTGACATCAGAATTCAACATTCAGCATTCAGCATTCAGCATTTTTCCGGTGAGGGGTTTGTGGGTGAGGGTGATGGTGAAGAATATTATTCGAAATATCTTGTAATAGCCACAGGAACCAAAGCTAAACATAATGGAGAGGGATATACTGAAGTTTTTCCCATTCGGGATGTGAAGGGTAAACGCATTGCTATAGTTGGTGCCGGGGATGCTGCTTTCGATTATGCGATGACGCTCTCTGCTGATAATATTGTGCATGTATATAATCGTGGGATTAAAATAAAATGTGTGCCGGCATTGCTTAAAATTGCTCAGCTTCAGGAAAACATCACTTATTTTGAAAATTCATTGCCATCGGATAATTACGATTATATTATTTTTGCCACCGGCCGAGAAGCAAATCTTGATTGTTTATCACAGGAAATGCTGAAGAGGCGCCAACAACTTGAACAGGACGGCCTTTTATATGTTATAGGAGATGTTAAGAATGGCATGGTCCGGCAAACATCAGTCGCCACGGGCGACGGGATCAGGGCAGCCATGGCCATCAGGGAAAAGTTAAAAAGCGGATGAGGGTAATCAGCAGAACGAAAGAACATGAAATTGCCTCGGTGTTCATTGCCGAGAATGAAGAAGGCAGGCGGGTGGAGTTTGTAGAGTCCACACAACCACCTATGGACATTAGCAAGAAATGGGTGATCATTGTTTCAACACTTTTTGGTTGTCCGGTGGATTGCAAATTCTGTGATGCCGGGGGCGATTACAGTGGAAAACTTACTGCAGATGAAATCCTTTTCCAGATAAACTATTTGGTAAAATACCGCTTCCCTTCAGGGGTCCCCGAAACAGATAAATTCAAAATACAATTTGCCCGCATGGGTGAGCCGGCATTCAATCCTGCGGTACTCGAAGCGTTGGAACGTATCCCGGAAATTTATCCTGTTGAGAATTTTATAGGGTCTCTTTCAAGCATTGCCCCGCATGGCACGGATGCTTTTTTTGAAAAACTTTTGCTGATCAAAAAGAAGTACTACGATCAGACCTTCCAGTTGCAGTTTTCCCTTCACAGTACAGATGAGGAACAACGCAATATGCTCATTCCTGTAAAGAAATGGAGCTTTGAAAAGATGGCTGAATTCGGGAAAAGGTTCTATTCAGAGAATGGGAAGAAGATCACCCTGAATTTTGCTCTGGGTAAGGATAATATTCTTGATCCACAAAGGCTGCTCAATCATTTTGACCCAGCTTTATTCCTGATCAAAATCACACCTGTAAACCCAACCTTCAAAGCACAACTGAACAATATTGATTCATTGATCGTACGGGGTGAAAAAGAATATGCGGTTGTAAATGCCTTGAAAGCTAAAGGGTATAATGTGATCCTCAGCATCGGTGAATGGGAAGAAAACCAGATCGGCAGCAACTGCGGGCAGTACATCAAAGCAATGGATGAAAGTTGCCATGTGCCGGAGGGAAGTTATTCTGTGAAACTGGAGGATGTGTAAATTCAGTGCTTCAGCACACCTTCGCCTGGGCTTCGGTGTGCGCGGTGTTTCAGTGTTTCAGTGTTAAAATGTTAAATGGTTACATGGCTACATGGTTACATTTTCCCGGAATCCGGTACCTTCATCTAAACGAATTAACAAATCAATGAATAAACAATATTTCAGTGTTTCAGTGTTAACCTGTTAAATGGCTACATGGTTGCATTTTTCCCGGTATCCGGGATCCCGAAAAACCAGAAATGGTTGATTTCATTGTTTTTCGAGGATCCTCGATCCGCAAATGCGGATCGGGACCCGGGACCTTGATTTCAGCATCCAGTACTCCACCTATCTCTTGAAATACACCTCAAACTCTCTGTCCGGCATAAAGTTTTCTTTATGGTAATAATAGATTGTCTTACCGGATTTTGTGTTGCTGAAATCGGGAGGGTAGGAGAGTGAGTCGATCTTGAGTTCGTTTGGTACGATGAGGGTGTAATTCACTTCTTTGAGTGATTGTCCCCAGGATTTTGTAGAGGTCAGGATGTATTCGGCTTTATTTCCAGTTAGCTCCTGTGTATAACCGATCCGGAGCATGGTGGTAGTTTCTGCTTCCACTTCCAGGTTGATAATGGCTGCCTTATTGTTGTAATGCAACAAGGCATTTTTTAGCGGATTTCCGTAGATGTAGGCGTATACGTCCGATACTTTACCATAGTAATCGTGCGAGGGGAAAGGATAAAGCATATCCAGTTTTTCATTGTCTTCGCTGTCGTTGAAGAAATAATAATATCCTGTAACAGTGAGGCTGCTGTCATCGAGGATGAAAGTAAGATCTTCACGGTAGAAATCAGGGATCTGAGCCGACATATTTTGACAAATAAAAACAGCCAGCAAAAAGGATAAAATGAGATTTCGCATGTTCCTGGTTTTTATGTGGTTCCATTCAAAGATAAACAAAAACAGGGAGAATGGTATAAAGTTCAGTGTTACAGCACACCTTCGCCTGGGCTTCGGTGTGTGTGATGTTTTAGTGTTTCAGTGTTTCAGTGTTAAAATGTTAAATGGTTACATGGCTACA
>CAZASJ010000085.1:0-14069 GCA_964487735.1 uncultured Bacteroidales bacterium
ATTGCTGCAGGGACTGTAACCCTTACACTGACTGCTTATGCAACGGCTCCCTGTACAGATGCAACAGATGATATCGTGATCACCATTGAAGCGGCTCCGACGGCAGATGCAGGCACAGACGCCAATATCTGCGAAACCGATACGTACCTTTTATCAGGCGCTGCCACCAACCAGACTTCAGTGCTCTGGACAACGGCCGGTGATGGTACCTTTGATGATGATGCCATTCTTGCTGCTACTTATACACCGGGAACTGCCGACATTGCTGCAGGGACTGTAACCCTTACACTGACTGCTTATGCAACGGCTCCCTGTACAGATGCAACAGATGATATCGTGATCACCATTGAAGCGGCTCCGACGGCAGATGCAGGCACAGACGCCAATATCTGCGAAACCGATACGTACCTTTTATCAGGCGCTGCCACCAACCAGACTTCAGTGCTCTGGACAACGGCCGGTGACGGTACTTTTGACGATGATGCCATTCTCGCTGCTACTTATACACCGGGAACAGCCGATATTGCTGCAGGTAGCGTAACACTTACGCTTACTTCCTATGCTACAGCTCCTTGTACAGATGCAACAGATGATATTGTAATAAGCATTTTGGGACAACCTACAGCTGATGCAGGAAGCGACGACGGAATATGTGAAGATGTAACTTATACACTGGCCGGACTTGCAAGCAACCAGCAATCGATTCTCTGGACCACAGCAGGTGACGGTACCTTTGATGATGCCTCACTGCTTGCAGCCACATATACACCAGGTACAACTGATATTTCAAATGGATCCGTAGTGTTGACATTAACTGCCACTGCGGTTTCTCCCTGTGGTGTTGATGCAGTAGATGATATGACCCTCAGTATTGAGGAATTACCAACTGCATCTGCAGGTGCTGATGCCAGCATTTGTGAAGATGGGACCTACTTGCTATCAGGCTCTGCAACTAATCAACTTGCTGTAGCATGGACAACTGCCGGTGACGGATCATTTGATAATGATGCTTTGCTTGCCGCAACCTATACTCCGGGAACCAATGATATTGCAAATGGATCTGTTGTACTTACACTTACTGCCAGCTCGATTCCACCTTGCTCTGCAAGCGTACCTGATGATATGACGCTCACCATCCAAAGTCTGCCAACAGCAGATGCCGGTGCTGATGATATCGTTGCCGAAGGAAGCGGATATACCCTTTCAGGTGTAGCAAGCAACCAGGCAAGTGTGCTTTGGACAACTGCCGGTGACGGAACATTTGATGATGATGCTTTACTTGCTGCTACCTATACACCAGGAACGACTGATATTGACAACGGTTCTGTTGTACTTACACTTACAGCAAATGCTACAGCCCCCTGTGCAGGCACTGATATTGATGATATGACCCTGTTTATTTCCATTGACCAGGCCATGAGTCTAAGTCAGGGATGGAACATCATGTCATTCTATGTAACACCTGCCGATATGGATCTGCTGAATATCGTAAATCCGCTGGTTACTAACAGTACACTGATTAAGGTAATGGATGAAAACGGATTGTTTATCGAATTCATTCCTGGACCAGGTTGGATGAATAACATTGGCGACATGGCTAATACAGAGGGTTATTACATTAAGGTAACTGCCAACACTTCATTCGATGCTCATGGCACCCAGGTAATCCTTCCATACAACATTCCGCTCTCAACCGGATGGAATATGATGGGATATCCTGTAAAAGCGCAACAGGATGCTATTACAGCACTGCAGCCACTTATCACAAACACTACCCTTGTTAAGGTGATGAATGAAGCTGGAGATTTTATTCAGTTCATTCCTCCTTATGGCTGGCTGAATACTATTGTGAACCTGCTGCCGGGAGAAGGTTATTATATAAAAGTTACAAGCGATGATAACCTTGCTATCAATCCACCTGTTAAGGGTTCAACACCTTCACAAATTGTGGAAGTACCCAAGACTCAGCATTTTTTCTCAGCCGGATCGAATCCATTCAGTCCGATGAACATTGTAGTAGAAAATATCATAGCTGACGGATTCCATGTTGAAGATGGTGATGAAATCGCTGTTTACGATGGTGAAATTGAAGTTGGAAGTGCTGTTATCCACCAGGGATACGACGGATACCAGGTAATCAATGTAGGTGGTGATGATCCTTCTACAGAGATCATTGAAGGCTATACTTCCGGTAATTCCATTTCTTTCAAATATTGGGATAAGAGTTATGACATGGTATATGAAAACATACAGGTGAACCACCTTTATGGCGATGCTATTTTCGTTGGACTTGGAACATTTATGGGTGAACTGAAAATTTCATCCCTCGGCACACCGGAATACAGTAATTCTGACATAGCATTCCTCGGACAGAACTATCCAAACCCATTCACACATAATACGACCATCACATACGGATTGTATGAAGGTGGTGATGTATTGCTAAGCATCTTTGATGTTTCAGGGCGCAGGATACAAGTCCTCCACGACAGCTATATGAACAGAGGAAGGTATACAGTAGACTTTAACAATGCTTCTCTTGAGCCGGGTATCTATTACTACCAACTCGAAGTAAGCGGTTCAGGCATACTATTCTCTGAAACCAAGAAAATGATTGTACGCTAAAGGAGAATTCTATATGAAAAAGATCCTGATAATAGTTATGGCAATGGGTTTGGTTCTGCTTAACCCATTGCCAATATTGGCACAGCATTTTGTCCCTGTATATGAAAGCGTATACCAGCCAATGAACATCATTGTGGATGCCGCTACCATCGATGGGATAAACCTTGAAGCTGGAGATGAAATAGGCATTTACGACCTGACTGCCACCGGCGATGAAATATGCGTGGGGGCAGCTGTTTTATCAGGCCCTATCCTGGCGGGCGCCCCCTTTCCGGTAGTAGCCAGTTCGGATGATCCACTGACCATCGATCAGGATGGTTTTATAGATGGGAATACGATACTGTACCGCTTTTGGGATAGCAGCGAAGCCATCGAACTCATATGTGTTACCATGACCTACAATACCGGATTTGATCAGGTATTTGTTTCTCTGGGAACAGCACTTGGAAGCCTGACTGGAATCTACACTGCTACTGCCGATGCAGGGATTGATGGAGAAACCTGTGAAGATGCTCCTTATACACTTGCCGGAACAGCAACGAACCAGCAATCTGTACTCTGGGAAACTTCTGGTGACGGCACATTTGACAATGCTACTTCACTAACGGCTACCTATACACCCGGAGCAACAGATATTACAAACGGTTCAGCAACATTAACACTCACGGCCTATGCTGTTTCACCTTGTGCAGCCCATGGCGTAGATGATATGCTGCTAAGCATACAGGCTCTGCCGGCAGCTGATGCAGGCATGGATGATTTTGTTTGTGAAGATGCTTCCTATACTCTCAGTGGTATTGCCAGCAACCAGGTGTCCATATTGTGGACAACTGTAGGTGACGGCAGTTTTGACGATCCAACATTGCTAAGTGCTACATACACACCCGGAACGACCGATATAAGCAATGGTTCCGTTGTGTTAAGCCTTACATCTTATGCCATTCTTCCCTGCGGAACAGATGCAACAGATGACATGCTGTTAAGCATACAGATGTTGCCCACCGTTAATGCCGGAGATGATGCAGAAATTTGTTCTAATGACACCTATACATTATCCGGTTCTGCCACTGACTATTCTGCTGTTTTGTGGACGACATCAGGCGATGGTACATTCGACGATGCAACATTGCTAAATGCCACTTACACTCCCGGAACCGGAGATATCAATACGGGATCTGCAAACCTTACACTCACAGCAGAAGCTGAAGCACCCTGTGGCATAGATGCAGTGGACGGAATAGTGCTAACAATCCAGGGAATGGCCACAGCCAATGCCGGTTCAGATGCTATTATTTGTGAAGATGAAACCCATATGCTCTCCGGAATTGCCACAAATCAGTCGAGCGTTTTGTGGTCAACTGCAGGCGATGGTTCTTTTAATGATCCAACACTATTAAACGCAAGTTATACACCAGGAGCAAATGACATCAGCAATGGGTCAGTTCAATTAACACTGACAGCCAATGCTATTTCTCCATGCAGCACCACCGCTGTTGACGGAATGGAACTTTCTATTGATCCCCTGCCTGGAGTACCAAATACTCCTGACGGGCCGGTTATGGTGGATATTCATCTCACTCCAACTTCTGATTATGAAACACAGACAGTAGCGGGAGCTACAAATTATGCATGGACCCTTTCTCCTTCGTCAGCCGGGAATATTGCCGGAAGCGGAATTACTGCCACTGTCACCTGGACCCCTGCGTTCCATGGATTTGCTTATGTGAAAGTAACAGCCATGAATAATTGCGGAGCCGCTCCTTCAGATTCGCTGGAAGTGGAAGTAACAAACAGTGTTGGAATGGAAGAAAGCCTCCTGGACAGATTGGATGTAAGCATCATTCCGAATCCGAATAGTGGCTCGTTTATTCTTAATATCAAAACCCTGGAATCAGAAATGAATATGGCTGTTTACAGCAGCCAGGGAAGCATTATTGAGACTCGGAAAATCGAGAAATCAGTCAATATAAATTTAGAATTCAATTTCAATGATCTGCCTTCAGGAATGTATTTCCTGAGATTATACAACGACAATACAAATCATCTGGAGAAGATCATAATTCAGTAGATATTACCCGAAAGACGCGAAACCGGGGGTGCTCATTATGTACTTCCGGTTTTTTTTTACTGTTTACTTTGTGCATCTCAGGCTACCTAAAGGTGTAAGGTCAAGACAGTTTTATTTCACCTCCGAGGGGGGGCCAAAGGCAGGATTATTAAGAAACTCATCATCCCTCAAGGCTTTGATGAAAGCCAGAAGCTCAGCTTTTTCGTTTGGAGTTAATTGATTCCCCCCTGTAGCAATATGATGCATCAGTGGATTGATATAAGGCGACCAGAGGAGTCCATGCGCATAAAAATTGATCACTTCCTCAAGCGTACTATATCTGCCATCGTGCATATAAGGGCCGGTGAGTTCAATATTGCGAAGAGTGGTGGCTTTATAAGCCCCTTTATCCATTGGATCGCCGGTGAAGGCAAACCTGTCGTCGATTCCCGGAAACACGGTATCCCTTGCATTATTATAAAAGAGATTGGTGGTAAAAAGAGGATTGCCAAATCCGCCATGACAATGAAAACAATCGGCACCTTCCTCAGTTGTAAAAAGAACAAAACCATTCAGCTCCGCTGCCGACAACTGCTCTTCGCCCCTCATATAACGATCGAATTTAGAATTGGCGGAGACAAGGGTACGTATAAACTGCGCCACTGCTTTACTGATCCTGTCCATCGTAATCGTTTCCGTCCCAAAAGCAGCTTTGAACAAAGGCTTATAACCCGGGATGGATGCAATCAGGTCTCTTGTTTTATTGGTATCACCATTCATTTCATGAGGAGCCACAACTCCCATCCATACCAGGTCTTCAATATTTCGCATGGAAGGATTTGGGTTATCTCCGGAGAGTCTTCCATTCCATAAATAACCATTTTCATTCCAAACAAGGTTTATCAGTGGAAGCATCACATGTGGAGTGGAAATGGACGTTAGTCCATGCGTGAAACCATTCTGATACTCGGGGTGGTCAATTCCACATTCAAAGGAGCGATGCTGCAAATGACAGCTCGCACAACTCATCAATGAATCAGGATGAGTCCGTCCCGACATTCTTCCATCATAGAATAAATGCCGGCCAAGCTCCACCCCTTCCACTGTCATTGGATTATCCTCCGGAATGTTCATCCTCTGCGGAAAACCAAAAGGAACCTCGATCACATAAGGTGTCGTTCCTATAGGTATTGGTACAGGATCATCCTCTGGGTTGCAGGAAAAAAGCAACAACAGAATGATGGTAAAGGGATAATATTTATATATATTTTTCAAAATTTCAAAAAACAAAATCTAAAATAAACGCTAAGCTTAATACTCCACACTTAATACTTCAAACACATCCTGCCCATTTTCACAACCTACCTTCATGGCTTCCTGTTTTTGCATAATATCTCCGCCCCAGAAATTATGATCATAAGTATGTGGGTTCTTAAACCATCTGTCGATATGCATCACAATGTTTATGGTGGTTTCTTCACCTGTTTTTATCTCAAAATTTGCTTCAGGCAGTTCAACTTCAAAATAATTCTGTATGAACCCTGTAATATCTCCTGTCAATGGATCATAGATCTGACCAATGCCAAAATGAAAATCAAATGGCCTCTCGAGATCATTTGTATCCAACCATTTTCCGTTTAGTTTCATGTAATGATAACCACCCCCGAGATATTCCGGCCAGAACATCAGTGATTCAGGCGGATCAGTATACATCAATGACTGATTTTTCTCTTCATTGATCCCGAAAGTAAAGCGAATAGCAGTAAAATCTCCTTGTATTATATCATCAAAGACTTTCCATTCGTGAGTAGATGGGATATCCGTATCAATGTAGTGAATATCCTTCCAGGCATTTATCAGATGGTCGCCTTCAGGGTTATCATTTATCAATGTAACATCAGAAATAAAATACTGGATCTCATTCACCATATACTCATTCCCTGCCTGGTTAACATACTTGCGAATGTCGAATTCGATAGGCTCATTATCACAGTAATGATGGAATTTCAGGCAGATTTTACCGCTTAATGAAGGGGGAACGGGGTCAGGGTTCTTGCCTACGCAGGAGGCCATTATCGCCAGTAATAAAACATAAATAATATTTAGGTTCTTCATCCTCATACTTTACAGACAAAGTTAGCTATAATTGGGTTGCATGAAAACGTGCAAATAGTATCCGAAAAGAAATTTCTACTCAAAAGGGATAGTACCAGACACAGTCAAATATTTTACCGTATCCTGGCTACTAGAGCCTTGTTTATAAACTTTTCCATCTATGGTGATCTGTATATTTATCGCTGAGCTGATGTCTTTGTAAATCGCTGACACAAAAACAATATCACCTTCTTCTGCCACAAAGGAATACTGCCATCTATCCTCAGCACTGGCAGTTACGACGCTTTCCTCTATTATAGAACCATCTGCTACACGATAATTTACGTCAAAACCTGATACAGATTTCGAAATTATATAGGATACCTGTTTCTCTTTCGTTTTCTGGCAAGAGAATAAAATCAATAATAGCGGGAGTAAGTATAAAAGCTTCTTCATTGTCTTAAATATTAAAATAAACACTCAGATAAAAGCTCCTGCCGGGTTCATAAAGATTGCCTTTTCCACCGATGATCCTACGATTCAAATGTTCGTAGTAAGCCTTATCAAGGATATTTGAAATGCCGCCTGTTACTTTCAGGTATTTGTTAAAATTATAGGCGAAGTTAAAATTGAGCAGCATGAAACCGGGACTTTCCTCTTCGAGGTAAGCAGCAGAAATATTTTTCTGTGTGGCCACCATCCTGAAGTTAATATTGGGAACAAATTTCTCATCAAAGAATTTATAATAAAGCTCAACAGCACCTTCCAGCGGTGGTATTTCCGGCAATGGATCATTTTTAATCGTCTCACTTCCGATGACTTCTCCATTTTCAATAATATATTTTGTGGCTTCAGGATTGATGCCCCTGGTGCAGGCAGCCCTGGCCTTCACGCCCCATTTTAGATGCTCAGGCGATTGATAGGAAAATTCAAACCCACGTAAATAAACATGGTCCTCGTTATAGAATTGCTTAACTCCATACACACCTTTCGTTTGTGGTTTTGCCACTGATTCCGGCACCAATTGCCCGGAAATATAATTCGTAACATATGAGAAGAAAATTCCCCCACTGATGCTTCCTGCTTTAGCTAAGTTCAACTTTATTGAAAGGTCGGCCTCATTATTTGCTTCCGGCTTCAGTTGCGGGTTTCCAAGATAATCGTAATTATCATATCCAACCGGGAGGAACATAATAAAACGCTCATTCATATCAGGGCTGCGAACGCCCCTTCCGAATGAGAGATTCAGCGAAAACCTATCATTAAAATGAAATATTCCTCCAACACTGGCACTAAGATTTGTATAAGAAGAATTTACATCCGTATCCAGGTAAACTACATTTCCCATTTTTAGTAGTTTCATCTCTCCTGAACCGGCCCTGTTTAAGTCAAGACGGACAGCTGCATCCAGTATAAACTTTCCAAATTCCCTGCGATACAATGCAAAAATGCCATTATTCTGTATATCTGCCTCATTCCAAAGGTTCTCTATCATTACCGGCATCGTGGGTTCCAGTATCTTGGTCTTCGTACGAGTACCATCCTTTAAAATATGCTCATAATCTGTCCCAATGCTGAGTTCATTGCCACCGAGATCGAAGCTTCCATCCAGCCTGTAACCATAATTCCTTGCATGGATATCAGAAATGGCAACCACAGTATCAGAAAATGGTCTTTCCTTATTATCCATCAAATGCTTCACATCAGAAAGGTAAAATTTGGCTGATATAGCCGTAAATTTCTCTGAAATATCGACAGCCTTATAACCCAGCGACATCAACTTGGTATCATCCTCCCGTTCATCCATTGGAAGTGCAGGGAAAAGCACATTCTTCCCATAAGATTGATCATATGAAAGGATCAGGTAGTTATTCTTAAATGGGCTCGCACCTAATTGAGCCGTATAATTAGACCTTTCAAAGCCCGATTTTACTTCATTTCCATTGCCGTCCTTATAGTTGCCATATTTCTTAAGGTTTCCCGACAGGGAGAAAAACACTTTGTCATTTCCGCCATCCACCGATAGTCGATTCTTAAATCCATTCCAATTGCTTTCATAACCCATCATCGCCCCTACATGAATTTTAAATTCCCGTTGTGGCAACGGCTGAATGGTTTTCATATTCACCACACCCCCGAAATTGGGTCCGTACCTGAGGGCAAAAGGCCCTTTTATCACTTCCAGCGAACGAATATCATCTACATCCACATGTGCAGTGGCAGGGTCCATACGATTGGGACAGCCCCCTTCTATTTTTTGCCCTCCATTCACCTGTACATTCAACTGACTGTATTTAAACCCCCTGACTACAGGGTCGAGCACTGCCCCACCCTTTCGCACTCCATTCACATTCGGGATGGTACGCATAAGCATGCCAACATCTCTGGCAGGCAAGACATCAATCTCATCGCGCTTTACATCATTAATAGGATAAGCCTGCTCAGTTATTTGAGAATCTATGATCTCAACCGACTGCAAGCTAACCACTGTATCGGGTTTATGCTCTTGTGCATATGCTGAACCCAGCGTCAATGCACCAAGGATTACAAGAAATACAAGGTTTTTTCTCATGATAAAACTATTCGTTCTAACAAAAGTAGGGATTTTATATTTGACTTTTTGCTATATGTCATTCTAAGTTGATTCTAAATTAGGTTTTGCCCGGATGGCAATTGACAATAGGCAGTTGTGGAATCTCTTAAAAATAACTCAATATTCTACATTCCGAAAAACCAGAATCCTTTGAATTCAATGTTTTTCGTGGATCCCCGATAAAATACCTAAGGAGTAAACAACTACCTTTGCAAAAAATCAGAGTATGAAATTCCAAGTTGGTGATAAGGTTAAGTTTCTAAATGAAACTGGAGGTGGCATAGTTAGTAAGATCATAAGCGGAAGCCTGGTCTATGTCGCTACAGAAGACGGTTTTGAATTGCCTACAGCTACAAGCGACATTATTAAGATGAATCCTGAGACTAAAGCAGAGAAGATGTTTTCCGAGGATTTTAATGTAGACCTGGCAAAAACAAGGCAAGGGACCGTTCAGGAAACGATGGGCACTGCAAATGGGAAAATTAAGAAAGGCGCTGAAGAAAGCCCCGGATTTTACCTTGCCTTTGTACCGGCTGATCAGCAATGGTTCATCACAGGTGATATTGAGGTTCGCATCATTAATCATACAAAGAATGATATCCTTTACAATTTCTTGCTGGAAGATGAAGATGGGGAATATTTCGGATTTGATTATGGCTCCGTCGAATCCGGTTCATCAACAATTATTGATACAATAGACAGAGAAGGATTGGTTAAATGGACGGATGGAATTGTTCAGATCCTTGTTCATTCAGAAGCAGAAGCATTTTTGCCTATACACACAAATTTTCATATAAAAGCAGGAAAGTTCAGTAGTGAAGGAAGCTATCAGGACTCCGGCTTGCTGTCAGAAAATGCCATCATTTACAGGCTGGCCGAATTCAAATCAGCCAGAAAAATCAGCAGCAAAAAAGAAGCAGTCAGTGTTGAAGAAGAAACGATAGAGATTAAAGCAAGCGAGCACAAAAAAGAGACGCTGATCGGACGATATGCTGTTGGCCCGCATGCTGCTGTAGTAGACCTTCATATTGGTGAACTTATTAATAATATCGCCGGTTTGAGCAGTCATGATATGTTTCTCTTACAGCTCAACTTTTTTGTAAAGACCCTCGAAAGTGCAATGGCAAATAATTTCCGGAAAGTGACATACATACACGGAATTGGCAATGGCGTGCTCAAAAATGCGATCATCGAGAAACTTAAAGAATACAAAAACCTGGAAAACAAAAGTGCCAGCCTGGCTGAATACGGACAGGGAGCTATTGATGTAATACTCCATTATAAGTAGCAAAACTTATTGAAGGTTCCACCTTCGTTTTTCATCATCCGAGGCCTTTCGCGAACGCTGACCGCGTGTCGCCAAAGCTTTAGTTGTGGCGCAGGCTCTGGCGGAGGATGAAAAACTTCGGCGGACACAGTGATTATTGAGTTTTGAATTTTTTATATTTTTGTAAACTATCTGATCATTTATTTGTTAAGTCGAATATACACTTATTAACCAATATAAAAAAAATGAAAAAACTCATTACACTTTCGTTGTTGCTATTCTTTACAGCAAGTATTTATGTTTTTGCACAGGACGAATCAGCTGAGCCTGTTGTGCCTGTTAAGCCCTGGAAGATCGGTGGTGATGCATCGCTGACTTTTGGTCAAACAGCCCTTATTAATTGGTCTGCCGGTGGTGTTAGCTCATTTTCATTAAATGGACAACTGAACCTGCATGCTGACTACCAGGAAAACAAGCTTCTCTGGTCAAACAACCTGATCATGGCATACGGGATGTACAAAGAAAAAGATGATGTCAGGAAAAAGAACGATGATAAATTAGACTTTACATCAAACTTTGGTTACGAAATGACCAAATCATGGTATTATTCACTAACCGCAGGTTTTAAAACACAATTTGATAAGGGCTACCCTGAAAACAATGATTCTGTTTTCAACTCAAACTGGTTGGCTCCTGCATATTTCACATTGGGTGTTGGTCTTACATATAAGCCCAACGAAAACATTCAGTTGATCCTTGCACCTGCGACTTACAGGCTTACCGTTGTGAACAATCAGCGTTTAGCCGATGCAGGAGAATATGGACTTGATGGCGCTGAGTTTTCACAGATCAATGATTCTACAAGTGTTTTTGTAAAGCATGGAAGTAAGTTCAGACATGAATTTGGTTTTAACCTGAAGTTCATGTATACAGTAACCATTGCCAAAAACATTGATTTTCAGACAAACCTGGAACTCTTCTCTAACTACCTTGAAGAACCACAAAACATTGATGTGTACTGGGATAATTACTTCACATTTACCATCAACAGCTGGTTGTCAGCTAAGCTGACTACAAGTCTGATCTATGATCACGACATCAATATCACCGACAAAGACGGTAATACCGGTCCACGCACACAGTTTAAACAAACATTCGGCCTCGGATTGGCCTATAAGTTTGGACATCAGAAAGAATAATCGGTTAATGGCTGCTGGTCACTGGTCGCTGGTTTCTTGTTAGAGCAGAGGGCAGATTGAAGAATCCATAATTCATAATCCAGCGCCTCCTCTGTCCTTTTAACGAAAGAGGATAATCCATAATCAATGTGGTACTGGGGTCTGGGTACTGGGTTTATAATTGTCTATTGTCAGTTGTCAGTTGTCAATTCTCCATGTAACCATGTAGCCATTTAACAATTTAACAGTTTAACAGTTTAACCATGTAACCACCGAGCCCTCGGGGCAAGCACTTAAACTGGATGCTGGATGCTGATTGGATAATCCGTAATTTATAATCCATAATTCATAATCCATAATTCATAATCCTTGAGGTTCTGGATAAAACAGGGTTTATGTTAATAGTCCCTGTTTTTTTGTGTTTTCAGGAGTTCTTTTGTCGAAAGGAGGCCGCAGGCTGCTGCAATATCAAGGCCTCTGCTGGCACGAATTGTTGCCGTTACCCCTTTTGCATTGAGGGCATCCATGAATTCCTGTATTTTATTGTCGTCAGAGCCTTCCAGTGGTGTGCCCGGAACGGGATGAAAACGAATCAGATTAATACGTGCCTTTAATCCATGCATCAGCCTCACCAGTTCATTTACATGCCGCTTAGTATCATTCAGGTCTTTGAACATAATATATTCAAAGGATATCTTCCTCTGACGAGGAAAATCATAGGACTTTAACAAGTTAAATATCTCTTTGAGGGGATAAATATTCTCAACAGGCATGATTTTCTGGCGTTCTTCTTCAAAAGGCGTGTGAAGGCTGACTGCAAGATGGCATTCGCTTTCCTCAATAAACCTACTCATGGAAGGAATGATGCCAATGGTAGAAACAGTGATCTTTTTAGGGCTTATTTCCATCCCCCATTCGGCTGTGAGAATTTCCAGGGCTTTCATAAGGTTATCCATATTATCAAATGGTTCACCCATCCCCATAAACACAAGATTGCTCACCACATCCCTTTCAGGAAGATTCCACAACTGGTTAATGATCTCTCCTGCACTTAAATTGGCCTGAAACCCTTGTTTCCCGGTCATGCAGAATAAACATCCCATTTTGCAACCAGCCTGGGAGGATACACAAAGGGTGTTCCGGCTTTCTTCAGGAATATACGCAGCCTCTATATAATTGCTATTCCCGGTAGGGAACAGGTATTTCCTGGTCCCATCAGTGGACACTTCAACTTCGCTGTGTTCAATGCTTCCGATCACGTATTTTTCGGATAGCAGTTCCCTGGCCTTCTTGGAAAGATTGCTCATATCCTCAAAGGAGGAAACATGTTTTTTATAGATCCAATCCGCAAGCTGTGAGGCCGTGAAACGGGGTAGGCCCAGATCTGAAATGACCAACTCTAATTCGCTTAGTGTTTTTCCAAGAAGTGCTTCCTTTTTCATTAAAAATATATCTCTGCAATTATGTTTTCGTAGGGAATCCCCTTTTCAATGAGCAAATCCCTGGTTTCCACAACCATCTCTGCTTGTCCACAAAGGTAGTATTTCCTGTCAGCAGGGAGTTCTTTTTGTTCTCTGAGGTATTTTGTTAAACGTCCTTCATAAACATTAACACCCTTTTCCTGTGAGCAGCACCGGATGGAGTTTTCTTTTCCGATCAATTCCGTCAATTCATCATTAAAATAAAATGAGTCCAGTGTTCTTCCACCGTGTATAAGGATTTTATCTTTATCCATTCCCGACCTTAGCATGGATGCAAATGGTGCAATTCCTGTTCCTGAAGCAATAAAAACAGCAGGAGTATCAGTACCATAAAAACGACCGAAAGGAGAAGACACGAACAGTGTATCACCAGGCTTTAAGGCTGCCAGGCCAGGGCTAAGTTCCCCCTCAGGTTTAATATTATACAATAGACGTATCATATCATCTGAAGTACCGCTGGCAATGCTGTACAATCGTGGAGTCCCCCCTTTCCGGAGGCATACTCCCAGTACCTGTCCGGCAACAAAGGGATGCCTGCGGGGAAAGGAAAGGACAAATACATCCTTTGCAATTTCTATATTGTCTTCCACCTCAACAGGCCGGAGCTCCAAATCATTCAAATAATCACTCTTGCTCATTCTCTATTGTTTACCGGATTAACACACGGGAATGTCTATTGTTTGATAAAGGTAGGAAAAAGTGTTGAGTCCCGATCCCGAGTTCTCGGGATCGAGGATCCACGAAAAACAATGAATTCAAAGAATTCTGGTTTTTCGGGATGTTG
>CAZASJ010000086.1:0-12347 GCA_964487735.1 uncultured Bacteroidales bacterium
TACTGGATGCTTCACCTTCGCTGAAGCTTCGGTGAACAAAGTGGATGCTGGATATTGGTCGCTGGTTACTGGTCCCAGCCCCCAGTACCTAGTACCAAATTCCGAGTTCATAGTTCATAGTTCGTAGTTCGTAGTTCGTAGTTCATCATCCAGTGCCTCCTCTGAAGTTTTAACGAAAGAGGGTAATCCATAATCCATAATTCATAATCCATAATCAACCAGGCACTCGGCACCCATCCCCCGAACCCCATAGCACTGAAACACTGAAACACTGAAACACTGGAACACTGAAACACTGAAACACTGAAACTAGATACTAAATATCTAAAACATCCCTAATTCCAGGCGGGCTTCATCAGTCAGCATGCTCATATCCCATGGAGGCTCGAAGGTGAGTTCTATCTCAACCTCAGGGATTTCTTCCAGTTCTTCAACCTTTTGCTTGATTTCCAGTGGCAGGCTTTCAGCTACCGGGCAATTTGGGCTTGTGAGTGTCATCAGGATGGAAACCCTGGCATCATCACTTATATTGATCTCATAAATGAGCCCGATCTCATAGATATTCACAGGGATCTCAGGATCGTATACTTCTTTCAGTTTAAGGATGATCTTCTGTTCTAATTGCTTCTTATCCATTTTAAGCTTCTCCATCACTTTGGGCTTTGGTCTTAAAGGCCAATGCATACAGTTTCATTTGTTTTATCATCGACATAAGGCCGTTGGATCGTGTAGGGGAGAGGTGTTCCTTTAAGCCAACTTTATCAATAAATGAAATATCGGCTTCAATGATATCGTCTGCTACTTGATTACTGAATACGCGAATCAGGAGATTTACAATGCCTTTGGTAATAACGGCATCGCTGTCGGCTGTGAAAATAATTTTTCCATCCTTTAAGCTGGCATGCAGCCATACCCTGGATTGACATCCTGAGATAAGGTAGTTTTTGCTTTTATATTTTTCTTCAATAATCGGGCAGTTTTTCCCCATCTCGATAAGATGATTGTATCTGTCCATCCAGTCGTCGAAATAACTGAATTCTGTAATGATTTGTTCTTGTTGTTCTTGAATGGTCATAGCTTAAGATTTGGTATTATCTGAACATTCTGATTACCTGGTGAATTCCTTCAACCAGCAAGTTAATTTCGTCTTTTGTATTATATATCGCAAGGGATGCCCTCACAGTACCAGGGATTCCGTATCTATCCATTACGGGCTGGGCGCAGTGGTGTCCCGTCCTTACTGCGATCCCTAATTTATCAAGAATAGTGCCTGCATCATATGGGTGAATTTCATCGATAATAAATGAAAGTACGGCTGTTTTTTCCTTTGCTGTCCCGTATAAATGCATGCCATCGATCTGATTGAGCTTTCTGGTTGCGTAGCGGAGCAGATCATCCTCATAAGCGATCATCTCCTCTAGACCTGTTCCTTCCATATAGCCAAGCGCTGCATCCATTCCCAAAACGGCCTCAACATTGGGTGTTCCTGCCTCAAATTTGAATGGCACCTCATTAAAAGTGGTTTCGTAGAGGCTTACTCTGTCAACCATTTCCCCCCCGCTCTGGTAAGGGCTCATCTGCTCAAGATGTTCATCTTTTGCATAGAGCACCCCTACGCCCATGGGCCCATAGGCTTTATGCCCGGAGAAACAATAAAAATCACAATCAAGGTCCTTCACATCAACGTGCATGTGGGCAATTGACTGAGCCCCATCTACTAACACAGGGATTCCTCTCTCGTGGGCCATCCTTACCATCTGCTTTATCGGATTGATGGTTCCCAATGCATTGGAAACGTGGGGCAGTGCAACGATCTTTGTCTTATCGTTGAGCATGCCTTCATATTGGTTAAGGTCGAGTTCTCCCTTATCGTTAAATGGAATTACTTTCAGACTGGCTTTACGCTCATAGCAAAGCATTTGCCATGGAACCAGATTGCTGTGGTGTTCCATGCCTGTAAGCAATACTTCTTCTCCTTTATTTAAAACATTCCTGCCAAAAGAGGCAGCTACAAGGTTGATGGACTCTGTAGTCCCTTTTGTAAAGACAATGTTTTCCCTCCGGGGAGCATTGATGAAACGTCCGACATGATCCCTGACATCCTCAAATGCCGTTGTAGCTACCTGGCTAAGAAAATGAACCCCGCGATGAATATTGCAATTTTCATTTGAATAGTATTCGCATATTCTGTCGATGACCACCTGTGGCTTTTGCGTTGTAGCCGCATTATCGAGATAAATAAGTGGTTTATCGTAAACTTTCCTTTGAAGGATAGGAAAGTCGGAACGTATTTTATGGATATCGAAAGACAAATTATTTTATTTAGTGCTACAAAAATACGACATTTACAAAACGCAATTTATAAAATCCGGTTTTAGGCCTGATTTGGTGTGCCTGATTCTTTGAATTTGGTTTTTGTTTGCTAATTTGTATGGCATTATAGCATTGTGTTTATTTTCTAAAATTTAATGGATATGAGTTTCTATTACAGGCTTATTATTTTTTTATTGTTAAATCTGGGAGCACTCTGGCTCGGCAGTGTTTTACAGGCTGGCGGTTCACGTTCCGATTGGTATCAAAACCTGCAGATTGCCCCATGGACACCTCCTGGCTGGGCATTTGGAGCAGCCTGGCTTACCATTATGCTGTGTTTTTCTTTTTTCATGACCTATGCTACCGACTTGAAATCTTTAAATTTAATTTTGGTTTTGTTTCTGGTCCAATTGATCCTGAATACCGGATGGAATGCTGTATTTTTCCGGTATCATGAAATTGGCATGGCCCTGCTTATCATAATCTTATTAACAGTATTGATAGCCTATTTTGTGCTTTTCGGATTTAAGACCATCGGATGGAAAGGCCTTTTTGTGCTGCCTTACTTTATCTGGCTTCTCGTGGCCACTTCCTTGAACTGGTATACCTGGGTTAAGAATTAACACCTCCGGGCCTTATATCTTAGAAACATCAATTTCAAAAAGAATATCGTTATTTGGACCGTCACAGTGCAATGCGCAGGTATCACAGATGTGTAGCTCGCCTTTTAAGCGCTTTCTGATCATGTCATCAACTCTTACCTTTAGTGCTTCAATACTTACTTTATCTACAATCTCCCCGGCAAAAGCATATAGCAGCAGCAGTCTTGCATTGGCTTCACATATTCCCCTCGAACGCAGGTAGAACATGGCTTCTGTATCAAGCTGGCCAACGGTGGCTCCATGGGAGCATTTAACATCATCGGCATAGATCTCAAGGAAAGGTTTGCTGCTTACCCTGGCTGTGTCCGACATCAGAATGTTCTTATTATTTTGAAAGGCATTGGTTTTTTGCGCATCCTTACGCACAAGCACATGTCCGTTAAACGAGGCTGTGGCGTTTTCATCAAGAATACCCTTAAAGAGTTCATTGCTGTAACAGTTTGGCTTGGCGTGATCAATAAACACTTGATTATCAACATGCTGGGTTTTGTCCATCAGGTAAACTCCGTAAATTTCAGCTGAAGCACCTTCTCCATCAAGGATGGTATGGGTGTAATTCCTTATCAAACCTCCATTCAGGGTTATGGCATTGGATGTGAGCTTGCTGTCTTTCATTTGCCTGAACCAGGTGTTATTGATCAGACTTGACTGATTGTTCAGGTTCTGTAGCTTATAATGTTCCAGTTGAGCACCTTCATCAATAAAGACCTCTGTTACGGAATTCTTGAACATTGCTTCCTGGTTGGTGCTGTCGTCACAATGAACCATGCACATCTTGCTGTTCTTACCCAGAATGATCAAATTCCGTGTTTGAATAAACAGGCCTTTATCCCAATTAATGATGCTAACCATTTGCATGGGCTTGTCTACAACCACATTATCGGGTACAAAGACAAAGAAACCATCCTGTGCAAATGCCATGTTCAGAGCCTGAAGACCGTCTTTTTCGCAGTTGGCATATTTACCGTAATGAGCTTCAATCAGTTCAGGATAAGAACCCATGGCTGCTGCCAGGCTACCATAGATCACTCCATTCTCTAATTTTTCAAGTGGTTTTTCTTTATTGATATACCAACCATTCAATAATGAGATCTGGTCGGTTTCAAGATCGTGTATATTGCATTTGAAAACTTGCTCTATGCTGATGTCATCATGTCCGGATTCGAATAGGGTTGAATAATCCTCTTTCAGGGTTTGGCTCAGATCAGTATTGCGCCAATCTTCCATGTCCTTGTGGGGAAACCCCTGCTGCTCGAAAATAGAAATGGCCTTTTCACGCTTCCGTGTTACCCATGGCAGATCATTTTGTGTGATTTGCTCATTCTTTTCCCGGAACAAACGCCCAAGCTTTTCTTTAAATAATATGCTGTCGCTCATGCTGCTTATATTCTACACCAGTTCTTTTTTAATCCAGTCGTACCCTTTATTTTCCAGCTCCAATGCAAGTTCCTTCCCACCAGTCATTACGATCTTGCCATCATACAGAACATGCACTACGTCGGGAACAATGTAGTCCAGAAGTCGCTGATAATGTGTAATCACCAGGAATGCATTGTCTTTTCTTTTCAGGGCATTCACACCATTTGCAACGACTTTCAGTGCATCAATATCAAGGCCGGAATCAGTTTCATCCAGAACTGACATAGTTGGCTCCAACATGGCCATTTGGAAGATTTCATTACGCTTTTTTTCACCCCCCGAAAAACCTTCATTCACGGATCTGTTGGTCAGCTTGGTTTGGATTTCCACCAGTTTCTTCTTTTCTTCCATCAGGGCGAGGAATTCAGAAGCGGACAAAGGCTTTTGCTTTCTGTATTCCCTGATCTCATTGATGGCTGTGCGCATGAAATTGGTTATGCTTACTCCGGGTATCTCCACCGGATATTGGAATCCAAGGAAGATACCGGCACGTGCCCTTTCTTCCGGCGACATTTCAGTGATATTTGCACCCTGGTAAATGATCTTTCCCCTGGTAACGACATATCCTTCTTTACCGGCTATGGCCAATGCCAATGTGCTTTTACCTGTTCCGTTCGGGCCCATGATGGCATGTGTTTCCCCGGCTTTAATTTCCAGGTTTAGTCCCTTAACGATCTCCTTGCCATTAATTTCCACATGTAAATCTTCAATCTTCAGTAACATCCCTTTTTTTTTATTCCTTATTCTTTATTCTTTATTCCATATTCCTTATTCTTAGCCCACGCTTCCTTCCAGGCTGATTGATAGAAGCTTTTGTGCTTCCACCGCAAACTCCATCGGAAGTTTATTTAATACTTCCTTGGCATATCCGTTCACGATCAGGCCAATGGCACTTTCAGTATCTATCCCCCGCTGATTGCAGTAAAACATCTGGTCTTCAGATATCTTAGAGGTTGTAGCCTCATGTTCAACAATGGATGATTGATTTTCGGCTTGTATGTATGGGAAAGTGTGGGCACCACATTTATCTCCAAGCAAAAGTGAATCACATTGTGAGAAATTTCTTGCATTGGATGCATTTTTAAGGATCCGGACCAGTCCACGGTAGCTATTATTGCTAAATCCGGCTGATATTCCTTTTGAAATAATGGTACTCTTTGTATTTTTTCCGATATGGATCATTTTAGACCCTGTGTCGGCTTGCTGGTAATTATTGGTTACTGCCACAGAGTAAAATTCCCCAACCGAATTGTCGCCCAATAATATGCACGAGGGATACTTCCAGGTTACGGCCGATCCGGTTTCTACCTGGGTCCATGATATCTTTGAATTGGCACCTTTACAGATGCCTCTTTTAGTAACAAAATTATAAATGCCGCCTTCACCCTTTTTATTCCCGGGATACCAGTTTTGAACGGTCGAATATTTGACCTCAGCATCTTTGTGTGCAATAATCTCAACGATGGCAGCGTGCAATTGGTTTTCATCCCGCTGTGGTGCTGTGCACCCTTCCATATAACTAACATAGCTTCCTTCATCCGCAACAATAAGCGTGCGCTCAAATTGGCCTGTGTTTGCTGCGTTGATCCTGAAATAGGTAGATAACTCAATAGGACAGCGTACTCCTTTTGGGATGTAGCAGAAAGATCCATCACTAAAAACAGCCGAGTTTAATGCAGCAAAAAAGTTGTCGGTATAAGGTACAACCGATCCCATATATTGCTTGACCAGCTCAGGATGGTTTTGTACAGCTTCGCTGAAAGAACTGAATATGATCCCGTATTTTTCCAGTGTTGCACTGAAAGTTGTTTTAACAGATACACTGTCGATAACGGCATCCACCGCTACGCCCGACAATCGTTTCTGTTCTTCAAGTGAGATGCCAAGCTTATTAAAAGTATCAAGCAACTCAGGATCTACCTGATCGAGACTTTCGAATTCCGGTTTTTTCTTCGGAGCTGCATAATAAATGATTTCCTGATAGTTGATGGGCGGATAGTCAACATTCGCCCAATCAGGCTCTTCCAGCGTAAGCCAGTGACGATATGCTTTCAGCCGTGCCTCAAGCATGAACTCAGGTTCATTCTTTTTAGCAGAAATATACCGGATGGTGTCTTCAGTTAGCCCCATGGGAGCTGTTTCCATCTCAATATCCGTTACAAAACCGTATTTGTACTCCGATTGCGTAACTTCATCTATGATCTTATTCTTATCTTCTTCCATGATTATGAGATCTCTATATCTCTACTTGCGTTGAATAATAATGGCATGCAAAGTTAATCTATATTTAAAACAAAAGAAGTACGGATTTGTTTTCAAATAATTGAAATCGTTTCGCTGAAAAATGGAGCCTGAATTCTTAAGCTGCTTCCGGCCTGCGGAATCAGGCTTCTGACGACTTCTATTCGTTTTTTTGGTAATTTTGGCAAATAGGAAATTAAGACATGACAGAAAAGACACGTTCAGAATTATCTGAAATGGGCGAATTTGGGCTCATAGAGCATCTTGCAAAAAACATTAGACTAAGGAATTCAAGCAGCATTACCGGCATCGGCGATGATGCTGCTGTGATTGCACAGCATGATAAACTCACATTGGTCTCGACCGACCTTTTGGTTGAGGGCATTCATTTTGACCTGAGCTACACACCCCTAAAACATCTCGGCTATAAATCTGTAGCCGTAAACATTTCGGATATCTGTGCCATGAACGGAACACCTGAACAAATAACCGTAAGCCTGGCCATTTCCAATCGTTTTTCGCTGCAAGCCATCGACGAATTGTATGAAGGCATTCATCTGGCCTGCGAGCACTATCAGGTGGACCTGGTGGGTGGCGATACGACTTCAAGTTTAGGGGGGCTGTTTCTTTCGATCACCGTGATTGGAAGTGCCAATGCGGAAGAGGTCGTATACCGCAATACCGCCCGGGAAAATGATCTTATATGTGTGAGCGGCGATCTGGGAGCAGCGTATATGGGTTTGTTGGTTCTGGAGAGAGAAAAACAGGTGTTTAAAGCCAATCCGGATATGCAACCCGACCTGGAAGGACTGGATTATATTCTGGAACGGCAGCTGAAACCTGAAGCCAGGATGGATATTGTGAAAATGATCAGGGGCCTTGGCATTAAGCCTACAGCCATGATCGATCTTTCTGATGGACTGGCATCGGATATCAAGCATATTTGCAAAGGATCCCAGCTTGGTTGTGTAATATATACCAATAAATTGCCCATCGATCCGGTAACCATTCAGGTGGCTTCTGAATTCCAGATCGACCCTAACACTGCCGTGATGAATGGGGGAGAAGATTATGAACTCCTGTTTACCATAGCACAGGCTGATTTTGACAAAATTAAAGATATCAACGGGATCTCGGTTATCGGATATATGACAGAAGCTTCGGCAGGAATGAACCTTTTAACTCCTGACGGGATGTCGGTTGCGCTTAAGGCCCAGGGATGGGATGGACTCAAAGATAAAAGCAATATCGCCTGATGGCCGCAGAGCCAAATAATGAACTGAAAGGGCTGCTTAAAGTACTTCCTGCCAAGCCGGGGATTTACCAGTTTTTTAATGAGTCGGGAACCATTATCTATGTGGGTAAGGCCAAGAACCTGAAAAAACGCGTTTCATCTTATTTTAAAAAAGACCAATCACTGAGTGGGAAGATCTCTGTAATGGTAAAGAAGATAAACGATATCCGCCATATTGTTGTTGATACAGAACTGGATGCCCTCTTGCTGGAAAATAACCTGATCAAAAAGTATCAGCCACGCTATAATGTGCTGATGAAAGATGATAAAACATATCCATGGATATGCATCAAAAACGAACGTTTCCCACGTATTTTTTCCACCCGCAACCTGGTAAATGATGGATCTGAGTATTTTGGGCCATATGCTTCAGGAAAAATGATGCATACGGTGCTTGATCTGATCCGCTCTTTGTATCCCTTAAGGAATTGTAAGCACAATCTGAGTGAAAAGAATGTGCAGGCAGCTAAATTTAAAGTTTGTTTGGAATATCACATCGGCAATTGCCTCGGTCCCTGTGTAGCAGCACAATCTGAGGAAGATTACCGTATGTCTATTGATAATATCCGGGAGATTATCAAAGGAAATATCAGCACCATTATCAAGGACTTAAAAAAGCTTATGATGAAGCATGCTGATTCATTTGAATTTGAAAAGGCTCAGATCATTAAGGAAAAGCTCGAACTTCTTGAGAATTATAAAAGCAAGTCGACGGTGGTAAACCCTAAAATCCACAATGTGGATGTTTTCTCGATTATTACTGAGGATAAGTTTGCCTATGTAAATTTCCTCAGGGTCGTAAACGGAGCCATTGTTCAGGCGCATACGGTGGAGATGAAAAAGAAGCTGGATGAATCTGCTCCTGAACTGCTTGGACTGGCCATTACCGATCTGCGGCAGCGTTTTGGTGATAGCAGCAAGGAATTGATCCTTCCCATAAAACCTGATCCGGTTTTTCCGGAGGTGAAGATTACAATTCCACAGAGAGGCGACAAAATGCAGCTTCTTGAGCTGTCGGAAAGGAATGCAAAGTACTATAAGCTGGAAAAACAAAAAAAGATTGAACTCACGGATCCTGAAAGGCATTCACGCCGAATACTTGAAACCATGAAGAATGATCTCAGGATGAAAGAATTGCCGGTGCATATCGAGTGTTTTGATAATTCCAATATGCAGGGCGATTATCCGGTGGCCGCAATGGTTTGTTTTCTCAATGCACGGCCGGCAAAAAAGGAGTACAGGCATTTTAATATTCGCAGCGTTCAGGGGCCTGATGATTTTGCATCCATGGAGGAGGTCATCATGAGAAGGTATAAGCGTTTGCAGGATGAGCATAAGCCTCTGCCACAGCTTATTGTGATCGATGGTGGCAAGGGGCAGCTTAGTTCCTCACTGAAAAGCCTGGAAAAACTGGGATTGCGGGGAAAGATCACCATTATCGGCATCGCCAAGAAACTTGAAGAGATCTATTACCCCGGTGACAGTTTACCCATGTTTCTCGATAAAACATCTGAAACGCTGCGTGTGATCCGCCATCTGCGCGACGAAGCACATCGCTTTGGCATTACTCACCATCGAAAACGCATGGAAAAAGGGACCATTAAATCGGAGCTCACCGACATCGAAGGCATCGGTTTTAACACTGCCCAGAAACTTCTCTGGAAGTTTAAGTCAGTGAAGAAGATCAAAGAATCAAATGAGCAGAACCTTGCTGAAGTTATTGGAAAGGCAAAGGCCCGAATTGTATATGGGTACTTTCATTAATTTTGAGCTCTTAAGCGGTCCTTCCACCCCCTTTCATAACTCAACCCTCAACCCTCATAACTCAACCCTTCTTATTATTTTTTTACCTTTGAGTCTTTCTACGAATTTTCTAATTAAAAAACCAGAAACATGAAATCTTTACTCACACCGCTCGGCAAGGCTTTCTTTGTGTTGGCTATTGCATTGTTAATGATCGCATCGCCTGATGCCTTCGCTCAGAAAAAGAAGAAATCAGACGAAAAAAATGACACCATTACATCTGGCCTGGTCAGTGGCTTAAAATGGAGGAGCATCGGACCGGCATTTACATCTGGCCGGATTGCTGATTTTGCAGTAAATCCTTGCAATAACAGTGAATATTATGTAGCTGTTGCATCAGGACATATCTGGAAAACCGAAAACAATGGAACAACATTTTCACCAGTGTTTGATAATTATGGAGCTTATTCTATGGGTTGTCTGGCAATGGATCCGAACAATCACAACGTTGTATGGGCCGGGACAGGAGAAAACAATCACCAGCGTGCCCTCGGATATGGTAATGGTGTTTATAAAAGCGTGAACGGAGGAAAGAAATGGAAGAATATGGGTTTGAAGGAATCCCGCCAGATCGGTAAGATCCTGATTGATCCAAGGAATTCGGATGTAGTATATGTAGCGGCCGAAGGCTCCGTTTGGGGCCCCGGAGGGGAAAGAGGCCTTTATAAAACTACTGACGGTGGGAACACATGGGAGTTGGTACTGGAGATCAGTGAGCATACAGGAATCAACGATATGGTCATGGATCCCCGCAATCCTGATGTGATCTATGCTTCATCCGAGCAGAGAAGACGCCATGTTCATACCAAGATCGGTGGTGGCCCGGAATCCGGTATCCATAAAACAACCGATGGGGGTGCTACCTGGGAAAAACTAAAATCAGGACTTCCAGGTGGAGATGTGGGTGGTATCGGACTGGCTATTTCACCTGTTAACCCTGATATTGTCTATGCCATCATCGAAGCTGAAGGTGAAAGCGGAGGATTCTTCCGTACTACTGACAGGGGCGAATCATGGAATAAAATGAGCAGCTATCATGCCAGCGGACAGTATTATAACGAAATATATTGTGATCCGAAGGATGTCGATAAAGTATATTCCATGGAAACAGTTTCTAAGGTAACTGTAGATGGTGGAAAAACCTGGAATAGTGTTGGCAATAATAGCCGACATGTTGATGATCATGCCATGTGGATCGACCCAAAAGATACGGATCATGTTATGATAGGCGGAGATGGGGGCGTATATGAATCCTATGATGCCGGAAAGAACTATATTTTTAAGTCAAACCTTCCTGTTACACAGTTTTATCGTGTAAATGTCGACAACACATGGCCATTCTATTGGGTTTATGGTGGCACACAGGACAACAACAGTTTTGGTGGCCCTTCGCAAAATACCAGCCGGCAGGGCGTAAGCAGCGGTGAATGGGTGGTAACCCTTGGTGGTGATGGATTCTGGCAGGCGATCGATCCTGATAACCCGGATATTGTTTACTCAGAATACCAGTATGGAAACATTACGCGTCATGATAAACAAAGCGGACAGAATACAGGTATCAAACCCCAACCACGTAAAGGAGAAGACACCTATAAGTGGAACTGGAATGCACCATTTATCATCAGCCCCCATTCCGGCACAAGATTGTATATGGCAGCAAATAAGGTTTTCAGAAGCGATAACAGGGGCGATAAGTGGGAAGTGATCAGTGATGACATTACGGCCCAGGTCGATAGAAATACATGGCCCGTGATGGATCGCTATTGGAGTATAGATGCTGTGCAAAAAGATGTTTCTACATCCCTTTTTGGAATGGCAGTTTCGCTTGCGGAATCAACGATGCAGGAGAATCTTCTTTATGTTGGAACCGATGACGGTGTGATATCGGTTACCGAAGATGCCGGTGAAAACTGGTCGCAGGTGAAAAGTTTCCCCGGTGTGCCTGAATATACTTATGTAAGCGACATCCTTCCTGATAAGTTCGATGCCAATGTGGTTTATGCTTCATTCGATAATCATAAACGAGACGACTTTATCCCATATATACTTAAGAGTACAGATAAAGGGAAAACATGGAGCTCAATCAGTAATAACCTCCCTGAGAATGGAACCGTTCATACCATTGAACAGGACAACGAGCGCCCGGAACTGCTTTTTGTTGGTACTGAGTTTGGTGCATTCTTCAGCATTGATGGTGGTGAGATCTGGACACAACTGAAATCAGGACTGCCATGCATCGCTGTTAAGGATATGGTAATTCAGGAAAGAGAAACAGATCTCGTACTGGCTACTTTCGGCCGTGGTTTTTATATACTCGATGATTATTCACCACTGCGTATATTAACAAAAGAATTGTACGATTCCACAGCATTTATCTTCCCAATCAAAGATGCCTTGATGTATACTCAGACCAGAGGAAAATATGGACAGGGCTCAACACCTTATTATGGAGATAATCCGGACTTTGGCGCTGTATTTACCTATTATATAAAGGAATCTCCTAAAACCCTGAAGCAAATGCGTAAGGAAGAGGGGAAGAAACTTATTTTGCTCAACGGAAATTGACAAAGCCATTGATGAAGCTGAAATGATTTTTATGTCGGTTAATACGCCAA
>CAZASJ010000087.1:0-12155 GCA_964487735.1 uncultured Bacteroidales bacterium
CAGGGCCGATGCGGTCAGCCTGTATCCCGGCATCATTAATAAAGTATATGTCAATCATGGCGATCCCATCAAAAAAGGACAGGTTTTGGCCACGATCAACTCACCGGACTTCATTGAAGCCCAGCAAAAATACCAGATGGTTAAAAATCAAATTCCCATGCTGGAACAGGAGTATGAAAGGCAAAAAGAGCTGAACAAGAATAAAATATCTTCCGACAAGTATTTCCAAAAAACGCAGGCTGATTATAATATCGCCCAGGCCGAACTTAAGGGCCTCATTTTACAACTTGAAATGGCTGGTATAAGGGAGGAAGATCTGGAATCTAATAATATTGTTAGCGAGTTAATAGTCACCAGCCCTTTGAGCGGCTTCATTGAAAATATAAATGTCAACCCGGGCAATTATGTGAATCCAGAAGAGTGCCTTTTCCAGGTATTTAACAGAGACCATTTGTTGATTGAGCTTAATGTATTCGAAAAGGATATCCTGAAAGTTTCCGCCGGGCAGAGAGTTACTTTCACCCTGGCCAATATGAGCAATGAGGTTCATGAAGCAACGATTATTTCAATAGGGAATACAGTTCAACAGGAGTCGCGTGTAGTAAAAGTACTGGCTGAATTCCGAAATGAAGGTGGGCGTTTATTGCCCGGGATGTTTGTCTCCTCCGAAATCCACACCGGTGAAAATGCTGTAACTGCCCTTCCGGAAGAAGCTGTCCTCAGGATGGATGATGATTATTTTATCATTTTTTATACTTGCAAAACCATGCAAAATGAAAAAGGAACTTCCTTCAAGTCTGTGGAGGTTAAGCTTGGAAATATCGAGAACGGCTTCATTCAGGTCACACCCGTAGATGAGATTCCCGTTGATGCTTTGATCGTAATAAAAGGTGGTTATTACCTGAAAACAGAGCAGGCCAAGCGGGAGGAATAAAGAACAGAGGATCAGAGTTTGAAATTCGGATTTCGAAGTTCGAAGTTTGCTGCAAATTTCAGCGTTCAACGTTCAAATTTATAAAGACCCCGGTGGGGTCACATATCTGTAACCCTACGCTTTAGCGTGGGGTGGAGGTGGCACAAACGACAACTCACCCTCCCACAGAAAACTACTGATCAGTGGAATAAACTCTGCATGGGGAGGGATGGGGTGGGGCAATGACTGAATAGGTAACAGAGGAATCCCGAAAAACCAGAAATCTATGATTTCATCGTTTTTCGTGGATCCCCGATCCCGAGAACTCGGGATCGGGACAGGGAACAAGGAACAAAGAATAAGAATAGTGAAGTATTTTTAATCAGGAAATTGAACTTTCTTCTTAATTTTTCCGTTTTCTAAGTTAAAATACTTTTTCGCTTTACCTGAAGAAAAAAATTAAATGAAAAAATCGATTTTAATCGTGACTTATGTATTGTTCTTTTCACTATTAACTGTTGGACAAAACAAGAGTGAGATCATTCGTAAGGCTAAAATTTTAATAAGTGAGAATAAATTGGGGCTTGCAGAAAATTTATTGGAATCTAATTATAATGACAATTCCTCAGATCTGGAGTTTAATTGGTTGTATGCGTACACCGCACATAAAAACAAACATGAAATATTAGCCAAACGACTCTACAAAAAAGCGATTTTGATTTCTCCGGGAAATATGGATTTAAAGTTGGAATATGCCCGGACACTTTATGAAAGTGGAAGCCTAAGGCAAATTCAACCATTATTAGATGTGTTAAAGAAAAGCACTGTTGATCAATCAGAGGTATTGTTACTTGAAGCTAAGACGAATTATTGGAAAGGGAAGTTTGTCAAAGCAAATGAAAGTTTGAGTGAGTTTAATATACTTTACCCTGAGTCAAACCTGACCAACGAATTAAAGCAGACCATAGATGATACAAGATCACCTTACTTAAATGTGGATGTCAGTTATTTAACAGATAATCAGCCATTACAGGTTGTTGCAGAACAAATTGAATTTGGTCAATATCGATCGTGGTTGTTTTATCCTGCTTTAAAGGTTAAGAATTATAATTTTAGTACTTCATCACAAGTAGTCGCAGCATCTGTAAGTAATCTTTTTCAGTTCGCAGGTATCGGATTGTCTTCCAAATTAGAAGCCGGAGCCTATTACAATCAAACCATAAATAAAACCAATTTAATTGGATCCATCTCTTTCACCAAGAGTTTATTTAAAAAAACAAATCTTGAGGTCGGAGTAAACCGAAATCCTTATATAGCTACAACGACCAGCACTACTTACGATTTGCTTCAGAATAATGCATATGCCACAGTTGAGAGCGGAATCATTAAACCAATATTTCTTCATGTGGGATATAATTATCAATTTTTCGACGATCATAACAATATTCAAACATTTGGTACCTGGGCGCTTAGTAAGCCCATTTTTAAGTCTTCATTTAAGCTCCAATTAGGTTACGGTTTCAGTTATTCTGATTCTAAAACAATTTTATATGTTCCATCCAAACCTATAACTGCCAATACTACTGATGGTTATAGTATTGTCGATGGAGAGTATTCGCCATATTTTACACCTGACGACTTATTAATAAATTCGGCAATTATTGTTATGGGCATTACGGTGGCTAAAAAAATTGAAATCACTGCCAAGGGGAACTATGGATTTTATGCGCATGCAAAAATCCCTCAACTGGGCTCAGTTGCTCAACAACTTAATAATAAGAACATTACGCTTGCAAGCTATGAAACAAATTTTCATCCATTTGATTTGGAGCTATCAATCGACTACAATATAAATGATAAAATCACCATTGTTGCCAGGTCTTCGTATTTCGAGACTTACTATTATACGAGTTTAAATACCGTAATTAGTCTGAATTATAGATTTTAATATATGAACACAAAGCTAAGACAGGATTTATGGGTATTTAAGAAGTCTAAACGTCCTGCTAAAACCGATTTATTTGTTCTGTTAATATTTACGACAGTTGGTTTAATCGGCATATTCAAGCTTCTCGAATGGTGGTTTCAAGCAGAACATATCAGCAATATGGTTTTGTTTGTTATCCTGAGCGCTTTATTCTGGTATGGAATGTTAAGAATTGTATTGATATGGATAAATTATCTTAGGATTACCAGTCCTGCTGAAACACCACAGCCTGCGCCCGGGCTAAGCGTTGCTGTATTTACAACTTCGGCACCGGGTGAACCTCTTTCTATGTTTGAGAACACATTCAAAGCACTTAATAATCTAAATTACCCACACAATACATATTTGTTGGATAGTACAGAAGATGTAGCATTTAAAGAATTGGCCGAAAAACATGGCGTGAAATGGTTAAACTTAGCGAATTTACCCGGAGCAAAAGCCGGAAAAGTTAACAAAGCCCTGGAATTAACCAAAGAAGAATTTATCCTGATTTTGGATCCTGACCATATCGTTTTCCCTAATTTTTTGGATGAGACATTAGGCTTTTTCAGGGACGAAAAAGTGGGTTTTGTTCAGGTTAATCAAGGCTACTATAATCAGTACCGCTCATTTGTGGCTAAAGGGGCGGCAGAACAAACCTATACGTTTTACGGACCCACTCAAATGGGGTTATTTGGTTATAATGGCGCCGTTGCTATTGGGGCCAATTGTACGTTTCGCCGGAAAACATTGGAGAGTATTGGCGGACATGCGCAGGGCTTAGCCGAAGATTTGCAGACCTCCATAAGAATTCATGCAAAAGGCTGGAAATCCGTTTACAATCCGGTTATTGTAAGCAGAGGATTGGTACCCGAAGATTTTGCATCATTTAGCAAGCAGCAGCTAAAATGGGCGCGTGGTGTTTTTGAATTATTATTTGATGAAATTCCCTTCGCCCTGAAAAATCTTAGCTTTTGGCAAAAAGTTTCTTATCTGTCAATAGGTACATATTATCTATTTGGGGCAATCGTTTCATTTTTTATATTGATACCATTTATATTTTTTTTCCTGAAGATACTTCCGGCTAACATGGATATTATAGAATTTGTCCAACTGGGATCAGTGATATTATTTGCATCAATAGCAATATATGCATATGTCCAACGTTTTTTGACCGACAATGATTCGGAAAGAGGATTTCACTGGCGTGGGATGCTTTTGAAATATGCTACCATTCCAGCATTTGTTTATGCGTTTGCTCTGACTTTAGTGAAAAAACGGCTACCATATATTCCCACACCTAAAACTGCGGCAAGAAAGTTTATGAATCCGTTTGTTATACCTTTGATAGCCTATGTTATCGTATTTGTTCTTACCGTTATCGGAGTGTATATAAACAGAAGATATTTTGTGCCTGAGAGCGAACTGCTGTTTACCCGTCAACAAACATGGGGTATGTTAGGATTTTCATTTGTAGTATTTATACAAGCCATTGCCGGATTATGGATCGCTTATTCAGCGGTTAGGTTAAAACCTGAAAATGCCTGGAGCAGGATTAATATTAAAAAAGATAAATCAATAGAAATAATAGATCGTTAACAACATATAAATTTGTAACCAATGAAAACACTCTTGTTAGCAGGTGGTTTTGGAACCCGGTTTAGTGAAGAAACTGAAATAAAACCAAAGCCCATGATAAATATAGGACCTAACCCTATCCTTTGGCATATCATGAAAATTTATTCTCAATATGGATTTAACGACTTTGTGGTATTATTGGGTTATAAAGGATATGTTATCAAGGAATATTTTGTTAACTATTTTATGCATCAGAGCGATATAGAAATTGATTTATCTAATAATGAAATTAAAATAATAAATACCAAAACGGAGCCCTGGAAAATAACACTTTTAGATACCGGATTGAATACAATGACAGGCGGAAGAATCCTTCAAGCCAAAGATGTGGTAAACAACGAATCGTTCATGCTAACCTATGGCGATGGAGTTGGTGATGTAAACATTAAAGAATTAGTCGCTTATCATAAAAGCCATGGAAAAGCCGTAACGATGACCACCGTTCAGCCTGAAGGCCGTTTTGGAGGTGTCTCCTTTAATGAAAAAACGGGCTTAGTAGATAAATTTATGGAAAAACCCGTAGGAGACGGGGGTTGGATAAATGCCGGATTTTTTGTGTGTGAACCTAAAGCATTTGATTATATAAAAAACGGAGCAGGCAGCATTTGGGAAAGAGAGCCTCTTGAGAATCTGGCAAAAGACGGCGAGCTGTTTTCATTTAAACACCATGGGTTTTGGAAACCAATGGATACCCAAAGGGATAATAAACAACTTAATGATGCATGGAATAATAATAAAGCATTATGGAAAACATGGTAAACTATAAGGAATTATTTGGCGGTATATATAAAAATAAGAAAGTGCTTATTACCGGGCATACCGGCTTCAAAGGATCATGGTTGGCGCTATGGTTACATAAAATGGGGGCCGATGTTTATGGCTTTGCTTTGAAAAATGAAGATTCTCCCAATCATATCGACTTATTGAATATCCCTATTCATCAAAAAATTGGCGATATCAGAGTGCCAGGATTATTGGATAATTATCTGCAGGAAATTCAACCGGATATTGTTTTCCATCTCGCGGCTCAGGCACTGGTTAAAAAATCATATTTAGATCCGGTTGAGACATTTTCGACCAATGTGATGGGGACCCTGAACGTATTTGAAGCATGTAGAAAAACTCATTCAGTAAAAGCTATTGTAAATGTAACCAGCGATAAATGTTATGAGAATAAGGAATGGAACTGGGGATACAGAGAAAACGAACCCATGGGAGGTTTCGACCCTTATAGTGCCTCAAAAGCTTGTTCTGAAATATTAACTTCTTCCTATAGAAATTCGTATTTTAATATTGAAAATTATAATTCGTCGCACCATGTGCTCTTAGCAAGCGGTAGAGCCGGAAATGTTATTGGCGGAGGAGATTGGGCTGCGGACAGATTAATTCCCGACATTGTGAAAGCTGCATCTCGCGGTGAGGTGGTAAAGATCAGAAATCCTAAAGCTACACGTCCATGGCAACATGTACTTGAACCTTTAAGCGGATATCTCACACTGGGTTGGCATCTTCTAAATCAAAACGTGGATTACGCCGAAGGCTGGAATTTTGGGCCCGACTTGAATAGTAATTTACCGGTAGATGAAATTGCTGAACTGTCGAAAAAACACTGGAGTGATATTCAAATAGAATTCAGTAAAGATCCAAATGATCAACACGAAGCCCATTTATTGATGTTGGAATGTTCAAAAGCCAATAAGTTGTTAAAATGGAAACCTGTATGGGGAATCGACAAAACCCTTGTAAAAACCATTGGCTGGTATAGAGACTATTACCTTAAAGGGAAAACTGAAACAGAAAAGGATATAGCAGATTACGTAAACGACGCCATAGAAGAAAATATATCATGGACAATTCATTAGAAAATAAAAAAATAATAGTTACAGGTGGTAACGGTTATTTAGGCTCCTTTTTGGTGAAGTCGTTGAGCGATAAAGGAGCTGATGTTTATATTATTTCCATTGACGCAGAAAAAAGCGATCACAATTTCCAAATCGATATTACTGAATTTGATGAATTAAATGATGTTATTCAGCAAATACAACCCGATATTGTTTATCATCTAGCTGCCAGCATAAGTCGAAATAGAGATTTTGATATTTTTAATAATATGTTGAAAGTTAATGTTACCGGAACGTTTAATTTGTTAAAATCACTGGAAAAAACAAAATGTGAGCATTTTATATTTACCTCCTCTAGTGAAATCTATGGTAATAATAAATCCCCTTTTCATGAAGAACTTTTGCCAATGCCTGTTTCGCCTTATTCGTTAACCAAAGTGATGGCGGAAAATCTTATAAAGACGTATTGCCAGAAACAACAGCTGAATTATACTATTTTACGACTGTTTAATTTTTATGGAAAAAATATGTCGGATGATTTTTTCATCTCTCAAATGGTAAATACTCTTAAAAATGGTAATGACTTTTTAATGACAAAAGGAGAACAAACAAGGGATTTTCTTTATGTAAAAGATGTGATAACTGCTTTAACCCTCGTTGCAGTAAAAACAGAATCCTATAACGAAACCTTCAATGTTTGTAGTGGAATAGGCAGCTCATTGGCATCAATAGCGTCGTTTGTAAATCAAAAAGTGGGCAGCAAAGCAAGTATAAAACCAGGAGCACTTGCTTATCGCGAAAATGAAGTTTGGGAGATGATAGGCAGTGCAGCTAAAATTAATGAAAAACTTGGATTTGACCCAGAGTACAATTTATATGAAGGATTGGAGATGATTATAAATTAAGAGGAGAGAACAGATCAGTAAATTGATAAGAAAACAATGAATAAAGTATTTAAAAAAATCCCGCGAGTTATATATGTAATTCTAGCCTTATTTTTTGGGTTTTTAATTGTGTTGGCTATTTCAACGATAAGTAAAAATACTGAAGGACCAATTGGCACCATTCTTAACAGGGCTGAATCATTGATTCGTGGAGTAGAAGAAAATATGCTTTTGCAAAAACGGGAACATAAAAGATCTGAGAAATTAAATTGGTTTTCAGCCATTAGGGATGACAAATCAAAATTAATAAACTCAAAAATTATGTTGCTTGGAGCTTCTGATAACAGCCAGGTAGATTCATATGAAAAAATCATTGACCTGGAAGATAGTTTGCGCATAACCTTCCCGATTATCCACATATATAAGGCCTGGGGAGAAAAAAGGGAACATGAATTTCCGAAAATTGAGCTTGAAACTATATATGAATTGGGCTCTGTTCCTATGATTTCCTGGGAGCCGTGGGTTGGAGCATTTTCAATACAAAACTATCCAAATATTGAACCATCTCTTGAGAAACGCGATAAAGGTTCTTTAGCTTCTATTGCAAGTGGGAATTATGATAAATATATTGTTAAATGGGCATTGGAAGCTAAAAATTTCGGTCATCCTATTTATGTTAGATTTGGACACGAAATGAACGACCCCTATCACTATCCGTGGGGGCCACAGAATAATTTTCCTCAGGACTATATAGACGCCTGGATACACGTTTATGAAGTATTTGAAAACAATCAGGTTGACAATATTATATGGGTATGGAATCCGCATCTTTCATATGACATTGAAGGCTACTATCCCGGTGATCATTATGTTGATGTAATTTCATTTGGAGTATTGAATTTCGGGACCAGTCTTTCCTGGAGTAAATGGTGGCGTTTTGATGAATTATTATCGAATAGTTATGATAAACTTCTTACGTTAAACAAGCCTATGATGGTATCCGAATTTGGTTCATTAAGCGTTGGGGGAGATAGATCAGAATGGTTTAAGAATGCATTAACTGTTATCCCTGAAGATTACCGGGCAATAAATTCGATCGTCTTTTTTCATTATCCTAACGAAACCAGTACCGATAAATCACTCGATTGGTATTTCCTGGAAGACAAGAAAGTTACAACAGAAATAATCACTCAAATGCAAAACTGGCCGGATTC
The DNA here is from genome assembly GCA_964487735.1 of uncultured Bacteroidales bacterium. Lineage (GTDB taxonomy): Bacteria > Bacteroidota > Bacteroidia > Bacteroidales > B18-G4 > B18-G4. The sequence goes on from CAZASJ010000087.1 coordinate 8,457, forward strand.
GATAAAGCCACCCGCAAATTGATACATGCAGGTCAGAAGTTGAACTTTAATTAAATAAGATGAGCTATCACATTTCAAAAATTGTAAAAGGAAATTTCGCTGAGATACGCGAGAAGGTAATTGAAACCCTGAAAGATGTTGGTTTCGGAGTAATCAGCGAGATCGACATGAAAGAAAAGCTAAAAGAAAAACTTGATGTTGATTATAAGAACTATGTTATTCTGGGGGCCTGCAATCCGGGCTTTGCCTATGAGGCAGTGCAGATGGAAGAAGAATTGGGCGTTTTACTCCCCTGCAATGTGGTCTTGATCGACAATGAAGACGGCAGTGTTAAGGTATCTGCCATTGATGCACAGAAGATGATGTCGATCGTTGGAAATCCCGAATTAAACGTAGTAGCCGGGCTTGTGAATGAAAGGATGAGGCAAGCCCTGGTCAACCTTTAGAATTATGGATTACATATTATTTTTAAGTTTTAAATTTTTAATTATTTTGTGATCCAAAAAATAAGATGGAAGAAGAAAGTTACATCATATTAGGCGACTTAATCAGCAAAGACCTTCAGTTAGATAAGGATGAAGCATTCGTCACAGGTGGAGAGGCACCGGACCTGAATTTCTTTCATCAAAAGCTGAGTGTGCTTATTTCCCACCTTTTGGAGCATGATATGCACCGTCTTCTAAATGCTATGTACAGGCTGGATGTGAGTGAACATAAATTCCACGATGCCATGCAAAGCGACAGCAAGGCTGATGCTGCCTTCCGAATCGCCGACCTTATCATTGAGCGCGAGATGCAAAAGGTAAAAACACGCCTGCATTATAAGAAGCATGGAAAATTCTGACTATTTTAGCACTAGAATTCTTTAACATGGGCGATTTTAGCTGGAACGAAATACTCTTCGCATTTGGATTGACGATGTTTGCCGGACTCTCGACAGGTATTGGCAGCTTGCTGGCCTTTTTCACCAAGCGTACGAATACACGTTTTTTATCATTGGCACTTGGGTTTTCTGCCGGTGTAATGATCTATGTATCCTTCATTGAGATTTTCCCAAAAGCCAGGGCAGGACTTGAAATCGCCTATGGAGATACCATGGGATTCTGGCTCACAACAATCGCATTCTTTGTGGGCGTCTTTCTGATCGCCATCATCGATAAACTCATTCCGTCCTTCGAAAATCCACATGAGATCAAATTGGTGGAAGACATTGACAAAGAATTGGCCGGCAAACAAAAACTGATGCGCATGGGTCTTTTTACAGCGCTTGCCATCGCCATTCATAATTTCCCTGAGGGACTTGCCACATTTATAGCTGCATTGGAAGACCCCGGGCTGGGTATCGCCATCGCCGTGGCTATAGCCATTCATAATATCCCGGAGGGGATTGCCGTTTCGGTACCCATATATTATGCAACAGGAAACAAGAAAAAAGCATTCTGGTATTCATTTTCTTCCGGACTGGCAGAACCGGTAGGTGCCAGCATCGGCTTTTTAATCTTAATGCCCTTCCTCAGCCCGCTCTTGTTTGGGATGATCTTTGCCGGAGTGGCCGGCATTATGGTGTTTATTTCCATTGACGAGCTCCTTCCAGCAGCACAGGAGTTTGGCGAACACCATCTGTCGATATACGGCCTCATTGCCGGTATGATGGTAATGGCCATCAGCTTATTAATGTTTGCATAAAATACATAGATGAAAAAATATTTATTGCTTGTCTTTTCCATATTTTCATTGCAATCCCTGATCGCACAGGAAGAGCCTGAGCCCATCATAACCGACAGGCCCGACAGGAGTGAATCAGCGGTTACGGTTCCTAAAAAAACATTCCAGATAGAGAGTGGATTTACTTTCGGATGGGATAAAAACGATGGCATCAAAACCAGGGAACTCGGGTATATGGGCAACCTCTTTCGTTATGGTGTACTTTCCCGCTTTGAAGTGAGAGTAGGGGTCGCATATGCAGGCTTCGAACAGGAAGTTATTGATACAGAGGAAAAAACCAGCCTGAATGGATTTGCTCCATTGGTGATCGGTTTCAAGTGGAATGTCCTGCATGGAGATGGCCCCATCCCAACACTTGCAATATTATCCCATGTCGACATACCAAAATCAGCCTCGAAAGATTTTAGTGAGGGAAACGTACTCCAGAATTTTATACTGGCCGGATCATGGAAGCTGAGCAATGTATTTAGTCTTGGCTTCAACTTTGGTTCAAGGATGGATTGGAAAGAATCTGATTTTACTACGCTTTACAGCACTTCTCTTGGCATCGGCATTGCAAAATGGCTGGGGGCCTTTGTAGAGTTCTATGGCTTTCTCCCTGCCGGGGAATATGCCGATCACAGATTTGATATGGGCTTGACCTTCCCGGTGCGCCACAATCTTCAGTTTGATGTTGCCGGCGGCCTCGGAATAAGTAAGAATTCTCCGGATGGATTTGCAAGCTTTGGCTTTGCATGGAGGATTCCCCGATGATGTTGAGTTTTGAGTCCCGATCCCGAGTTCTCGGGATCGAGGATCCTCGAAAAACAATGAATTCAAAGCATTCTGGTTTTTCGGGATTTTGAGTTATGAGTTTTTAGTTTTATTAAATGGGAAAGAAGGACAAATCAGCTTTAAGGGTCAATAAAGGCATCCCCCAACCCCCGCAGGTGAACAAAGACGCTGCGGAGCACTTCAGCAATGTTAAGGCGGATACGATGGATGCTGCAACTTATGTAAAAGGGATCCTGGATGGTAACCGTACATTGCTTAGCAAGGCCATTACCCTTGTTGAAAGTTCCCTTGCTAAGCACAGAGCACTTGCCCAGGAAATTATCACTGCATGCCTGCCCCATGCAGGAAATTCGATCCGGGTAGGGATCACAGGGGTTCCGGGAGTAGGAAAAAGCACTTTCATCGAGGCCCTCGGAAAGCAGCTCACATCAAAAAAAAACAGGGTAGCCGTACTGGCCATTGATCCAAGCAGTACACGAAGCAAGGGCAGCATACTGGGTGATAAAACCCGAATGGAAGACCTTGCCAACGACCCAAATGCCTTTATCCGGCCATCGGCTTCTGCCGGATCGCTTGGCGGTGTAGCCAGAAAAACCAGGGAAACCATCATCCTTTGCGAAGCCGCAGGCTTTGACTGCATTTTTGTGGAAACGGTAGGGGTAGGACAATCCGAGACTGCTGTTCATTCCATGGTCGACTTCTTCCTCCTGCTGATGCTTGCCGGTGCCGGAGATGAATTGCAGGGCATCAAACGTGGAATCATGGAAATGGCAGATGCCATCCTTATCAATAAAGCAGATGGTAGCAATAAAGAAAAAGCCCAATTGGCCGCCGCAGAATACAAAAATGCCCTTCATCTGTTTCCGGCCACTGCATCGGGCTGGGTGGTCCCTGTAGAAATATGTTCCTCCATCGAAAATAATGGGATCGGCCACATTTGGGAAATCATAGAGGAATATCGCAGGAAAATGAGTGTCGAAAGCAATTATTTCCATCAAAAACGGCAGGAACAAACGGTACAAACGATGTACGATACCATTGACCAGCATCTCAAGGACGGCTTCTACGGCAATGTAGAGATCAAACAAAAAATCCTTGAACTCGAAAAACAGGTGCTGGCAGGTAAAATAAGTGCTTATCAGGCAGCCGGGGAACTTTTTTCAAAGTGTTAAGTTACTTCAGGGATCTGGTTTCAGTGTT
>CAZASJ010000088.1:0-11999 GCA_964487735.1 uncultured Bacteroidales bacterium
TTAAAAAGCATATGGGGAAGTAGGTTGACGGCTACCGGAGGACCGGAGACCGGAGACCGGAGGACCGGAGACCGGAGGACCGGAGACCGGAGACCGGAGGACCGGATCTTTTAATTCGGGCGTTGCAATAGCCTCAACAGTTGGCGCAATCTTATGCAGATAAATAAGCATCTGGCAATCTAACCACCGAGTCCTCGGGGCAAGCAGTTTAGCCATTTAACTTTCCCGGTACCCGGTACCTGGTATCTGGGACCAATAACACTGAAACACTGAAGCCATGTAACCATGTAGCCATGTAACAATGTAGCCATGGATCTAACCACCGAGTCCTCGGAGCAAGCAGTTTAGCCATTTAACTTTCCCGGTACCCGGTACCTGGTATCTGGGACCAATAACACTGAAACACTGAAGCCATGTAACCATGTAGCCATGTAACCATGTAACCATGTAACCATGAAGCCAAGTAACCATGTAACCATAAAGAAATTCCTTAATTTGACTATCCCGGTTGCAAGCCAGGCGGAATTATCTGATTAAATCATCCGGAATTGAATAAAAAGCTGTTATTTTTACCATCTAAACCCTTTTCAGATGATCTCTAATCTTAAGAATTTTCTTTTTGACTGGCTCACAAGCCTGGGCCTTAGTGAAGGAGGCGCCCTGCTTATCAAAGAATCGATTGGTGTTGTTTTTATCCTCCTTGTTGCCATCACAGGATTTTTCATTGCCAGATTTTTTATCATCAGGGCAGTACATTTGATCGTTGCAAGATCGAAGAACCAGTGGGATGACATCCTTGCAGAAAAACGTGTTTTTAAGAAACTGGCCTATCTTGCCCCGGCTTTTATTATCAACTACCTCACCCCTATTTTCCTGACTGACTTTGACATACTCATCGGTATAGTCGAATTTGTCACATCCATCTACATGGTGATTGTTTGCCTGAATGTAATCCTTGCACTGATCAATGCACTCCTTGCAATATATGAGGGATTTGGGGTATCCAAAGCAAAACCGATCAAAGGATACGGCCAGGTAGCCAAGATCATTGCATATATCCTGGCTTTCGTGATCATCATTACCATAGTCCTCGGAAAAAACAGTTTTGCCTGGGTGGCAGGATTTGGCGCCTTTTCGGCCGTATTATTGCTGGTATTTAAAGACCCCATCCTTGGTTTTGTGGGAGGAATCCAGCTTTCAGCCAACAATATGGTAAAAATCGGCGACTGGATAGAAATGCCAAAATACGGAGCAAACGGAACAGTGATCGATATCTCCCTCACAACTGTTAAAGTACAAAACTGGAACAAGACCATCACTACGATTCCTACCTATACCATGGTAACTGATTATTTTACAAATTGGCGTGGAATGGAGGAAAGCGGTGGAAGAAGGATCATGCGCTCATTCAATATTGATATGAACAGCATCACTTTTTGCACACCCGAAATGCTTGATCGGTTCAGAAAGATCGAATACGTTTCCGAATATGTGGATAAAACAGAAAAAGAACTCCAGGCCTATAACAAAAAGAGAAATATTGACAATGATATCCTGGTAAATGGAAAAAGACAAACCAATATAGGGGTATTCAGGGCTTACCTGAAACGATACCTGGAAAATGATCCCAAACTGGACACTAAAATGACCTTCCTTGTGCGTCAGCTGGAACCGGATAGCCAGGGCCTGCCTATCCAGGTGTACGTTTTTTCCAAAGATCAGGAATGGGCCAAATATGAAGATATCCAATCCAACATTTTCGACCATATCCTGGCAGTTGTTCCGCAATTCGACCTAAGGGTCTTCCAGCAGCCTACCGGCAGGGATTTCTCAAATCTTAATAAACTACTCTGATCATGTCAAGGGCCTATTTCAACGAAACCCAAAGATTCAGGCAGTGGTGGATTTACATGATCTTTCTTCTGGTCATCGCAGCATGGATCTTTTCGTCTATCATGATCTATCCCGAAACCAAGGGGGAAGATTCCGAAATGACAATTTTCATCCTGATATTGCAAAGTATTTTCATCCCACTGGCAATTTTTATATTGTTAAGGGTATTTAAGCTTACAAGCAGGATCAGGAACGATGGCATCCACTACCGCTTTTTTCCACTTCAACTTAAAGAAAAATTTATTGGCAGGGATGAGATAGAGCGTTTTGAAGTAAGGAAATACAAGCCTGTCTCCGAATACGGAGGATGGGGCGTTAAAACACTTGGGAAAAAACATGGCAAGGCAATCAACATCTCCGGAAATATCGGACTCCAGCTATACCTGAAGAACGGCAGTAAAATTCTTATCGGCACCCAGGAAGCCGAAAAAATCAAAAAGGCAATGAACCGAATGATGAAAGTTGAGTCTTAAGAATATCCGAAATACAAAATAATGTTCCAAATGCCTGGTGGCAGGTTTTATTTATACCTAAAAGTGTAGAACCTTTTATGGTAAAGAATCAGCTATCAGTTATCAGCATCCAATACACCCCTTTTTTCCATTTCTGCCAGGGCAATCTTAAACCAAACAGTATATTTATCCGGGTTTTCTTTTACATCTGCCTGCAGTTGATCAGTAGGGATCCATTTCCATTCAGCTACCTCCTCAGGATTGATTTGAGGTTTATCATTATAGATTCCCACAAAAACATGATCCAATTCATGTTCGGTAAGACCGTGATCAAAAGGGGCAGTATAAATGAAGCTAAAGATCTCCACCATCTCACACTCAAATCCCATCTCCTCTAGAATCCTGCGTGATGTGGCTTTTTCAAGGCTTTCCCCCGGGCGGGGATGGCTGCAACAGGTGTTGGTCCATAATCCCGGAGAATGGTACTTGGACAATGCCCTTTTTTGCAACATCATCTGCCCCGCATCATTAAACACAAATATTGAAAATGCCCGGTGCAATAAGGCCTTTTCATGTGCTTCAATCTTCTCCATCGTCCCGAGCTCTTTATCATGCTCGTCAACCAATATTACTTCTTCTATTGCCATACCTTTAATATATAATGGCAAAAATAATGAAATAGAATTATATGTGGAGAAAGTTTTGTGTCACTATAAAATACAATGAATTCAAAGAATTCCGGTTTTTCGGAATGTTGCGTTCATTTTCGATAATCGTACGTAAAATTAAAAAAAGTTGAAAAAAAACTTGACAAACAATAATTAATTGTTTTATCTTTGACCGACCGTTCAATCATTAAAAGATGCCAAGAACACCCCAGCAATACGAAAAGATCAGAGAAGAAAAGCGAAACCATATCATGGAAGTCGCCCTGGATCTCTTTGCGAAAGAGGGTTACCACAGTACTTCTATCAGCACAATCGCTAAAAAGGCAGGGATCTCCAAAGGCTTGATGTATAACTACTTCGAAAGCAAAGAGGATCTGATACTGAGCATTCTCCGCCTGGGAATGGATGCCCTGATTGAATTATTTGACCCTAATAAGGACGGGGTGCTCACCGGCGACGAATTTGATTTCCTGGTGGAAAAGTCCTTCGATGCTGTCATAGAGAATCCTACTTATTGGCGCTTGTATTTCAGTATATTGATGCAGTCCGGCATTTACGACCTGATCAAAGACGAGTACCATGCAGCCCTCAAGGACACCATGAAACTTCTGGTCGATTACTACGAAAAGAGAGGTGTGAAAGATCCCCTTGGAGAAGCCATATTGTTTGGAGCATTAATGGATGGAATTAGCATGAATTACCTGCTCAACCCGGAGATGTTTCCCCTGGATGACTTCAAGCAAAAAATAATTGATAAATTCGGACATAAAACAAATGGAAAGAAAGAACATTGAAATATGGATAACAGGTTAATAATTGTCGATTGTCGATTGTCGATTGTCGATTTTTCATTTAACCATGTAGCCATTTAACAATTTAACAATTTAATAATTTAACAATTTAGCAATTTAACCACCGAATCCTCGGGGCAAGCACTGTCCACCTACGGCAGCGCCTGCGCCACCGCTAAAGCTTTGGCGACACGCGGTCAGCGCTCGCGGAAGGCTACGGTGGATACAAAAACACTGAAACACTGAAACACTGAAACACTGTCCACCTTCGCTGAAGCTACGGTGGATACAAAAACACTGAAACACTGAAATAAAATAACGAGATAATACCTTAACAATGAAACTACTAACAATCATCACCCTGACTCTTTTACTGGCCATAAACCCGGGTATCAATACAAATGCCCAGGACCTTACCGCACAGGAGATCATTCAGAAAGCCACTGATAAAGCAAACGGGAATTCGAGCAAAGGGACCATGAAAATGACCGTTGTAAGGCCCGGCTGGTCGCGTGAAGTGACCATGAAAAGCTGGTCGATGACGGATGAATATTATCTGATCCTCATCACTGAGCCGGTAAAAGATAAAGGACAAACCTTTCTGAAACGCGGTACAGAAATGTGGAACTGGATGCCGGCCATCAGCAAGATGATAAAGATCCCCCCTTCCATGATGAGTCAATCGTGGATGGGATCTGACTTTACAAACGACGACCTTGTAAAAATGAATTCATATGTCAATCAATATACTCATGAGATCGTTGGGGAAGAAAGCATCCAAAATTTAAATTGCTATATCATAGAACTTACACCCAAAGTGGATGCAGCGGTTGTATGGGGCAAGGTGAAAGCCTGGATATCAAAGGATGATTTTTTCCAGCTGAAACTGGAATTCTATGATGAGGACGACATCCTGGTAAATTATCAGGAAAGCGCTGACATTAAGCAGTTCAACGACAGAAAACTCCCTGCCAGGATGGTGATGACCCCTGTTGACAATCCCGGCAACCAAACCATCATTGAGATCATTGATACTGAATACAATATTAATATCAGCGAATCATTTTTCTCACAACAGAACATGAAAAAAATCCGCTAATCAGCACAAATTCATGACAGCATGAAAGAATATTTTAAAATAGCATGGCGAAACCTTTGGAGAAACAAGAAAAGGACACTCATTACTGTGGCTTCCGTATTCTTTGCAGTCTTCCTGGCCCTGTTAATGCGATCCATGCAGCTGGGTTCCTACGATAGCATGGAAGAAAACACCATCAAGAATTCCACGGGATACATCCAGATCCATCAAATGGGCTATTGGGAGGATAAAACCATCAACAATATTTTTAGTGATGATGCCATCTCGGCCTCACTTAAAGATGTGCCCAATATCAGTATGAGCATTCCCCGGCTTGAGTCTTTTTCATTGGGATCATCCGGGTCAAACACCAAAGGGATTGCCGTGATCGGAACCGACCCTGAAACAGAAAGCAAAGCCAGCGGGCTTGAAAAAAAGCTGATCGAAGGCGAATACCTTAAAAAGGGTGATAATGGTGTACTGCTGGTGGTCAACCTGGCGAAATTTCTGAAGCTTGGCATTGGCGATACCATCACGCTCATCAGCCAGGGATACCACGGGGTGACTTCCGCAGGCGTATATCCGGTCAGAGGGATCATAAGCTTCCCCTCCACTATGATGAACAATAAACTGCTGTACATGGACCTTGAGCAAGCACAGTATTTCTATGGTGCTCCCAATATGCTGACTTCAATCTCCATTATGCTCCACAATCCCAAAAAACTGGCATCAGATACACTGGCGATCAGGGAAATGATCGGCCCCGGATACGAGATCATGGAATGGAAGGAAATGAACCCGGAAGTGGTTCAGGGCATTGAAAGCGATAATATCAGTGGGATGTTCATGCTCGGAATATTGTACGTTGTTGTAGGCTTTGGCATTCTTGGGACCATGATGATGATGACCCTTGAAAGGAAAAGGGAATTTGGTGTGATGGTATCGGTGGGAATGCAAAGGCATAAAATATCCATCATTGTATTTATTGAAACCCTCTGCATTGCCTTGATCGGTATTGTGGCCGGGATCATAGGGGCAACACCTTTGATGTACTTTTTTCATCTCAATCCAATTCAGTTACATGGTGAAGCCGCCAAAGCAATGCTGGACATGAATGTAGAGCCGGTCATGCCTTTTGCCCTCGATCTGTCTATCTTCTACAATCAGGCCATCGTGGTGCTGGTCCTGACAATTCTTGCAGTACTGTATCCATTGATCGTAATCCAACGCTTTAATGTATTAAGTGCAGTTAGAGGACACTAGTATAAAAAGTTTAAATAACGAAATAGCAAACACTCAAAACTCAATAATATGATCTGGTCCGTAGCATGGAGAAACGTTTGGAGGAATAAACTCCGCAGCCTGGTAGTCATCCTGGCCACCGCCATCGGCCTCTATGGCAGTTTGTTCATGATCGCACTCATGAATGGGATGATGCAACAGAAAGTGGATGCCACCATCGAGAATGAGATCTCCGATATGCAAATCCATAATCCCAAATTCCTGGAAGATGAGTCTATCAATTATATGATCCCCCATCCCGAAAATGTCATAAACTTTCTGGATGCCGATAAATCTGTTGAAGCCTATTGCCTCAGAGCAAAAGCCACCGGTATGGCCAGCACAGCGCATTCAGGCAACGGAGTGATGATCAATGGCATCGACCCTTCCATGGAAAAAGAAGTTACGGCAATCCACAACAAACTCACCGAAGGAACGTATTTCGAAAAGGAATCCCGCATCCCCTCCATACTTATTTCGCAAAAGCTGGCCGAACACCTGAAAACAGGAGTGGGTAAAAAAATTGTACTTACCACTGCGGCACTGAATGCTGAAACGGCACAGGGCCTTTACCGTGTTGAAGGCATCTACCGAACCTCAAACGCTATGTTCGATGAACTGAATGTATTTATTTTGAATGAACAGCTGCAGTCAATGGTGGCCCCGGGGAGCCAAATAGTCTCAGAAGTGGCGATAAGATACACGGAGGGCGCAGATATTGTTCCGGCTCAGGAAAAACTTGAATCGGCATTTCCTGATCTGAGCATTCAAACCTGGAAAGAACTTGCTCCTACCCTCATCGCCCTCAAAGGGATGATGGACCAATTTGCATATATCCTGATCCTCATCATTTTGCTGGCCCTCACCTTTGGTATCATCAACGTCATGCTTATGGTGATCATCGAACGCACCAGGGAGCTGGGTATGCTGATGGCCATTGGCATGAACCGTGGCAGGGTGTTCAGGATGATCATGCTGGAAACGGTATTCATGTCGGTGACTGGGGCTGTATTTGGTGTTATACTGGCCGCTGTTACTGTTTACCTGACAAGCAGCAAGGGCATCAACTTTGCAGCCTGGTCGGAAGGCTTTGAAGCATTGGGATACAATGCACTGGTCTTCCCGATCATCGGAACTGTCTTTTACGCCTTCCTGGGCGTGATGGTCGTGATGGCAGCCATGCTGGCTTCTGTCTGGCCCGCCAGGAAAGCCCTGAAATTAAATCCATCTGAAGCCATCAGGGACAATACTTAAAAAATGAATCTGACACCCAAACATATCATCCTCACATTTCTTGCGATATTCTTTATTGCAGGGCAGGCAGGCTATTGCCAGACCCCTGAGCTGAATGAAGAGAAGTATTGGGAATACCGTGAAAGGCTTAAAAATGAGTTTATGACAGGCGTAGGGCCCGACATGGGCATGAGCATTCCGGCCAGTGTAAGGGATACAGCCTCCGGCCTGCTGCAATGGACCGACTGCACCATGGCTCATGGCGAATACCTCGCCGTACTGGCCATGGAATACCGCATCCTTGACGAACGCTCAGATGATACCGAAGAAACAATAGAAGAGCTCTTCTATGCCCTCTACGCCCTGAACAGGCTCGACTACGCTGCTGAGCCCTTTTTTGGAGGCACAGCCAGCCTCAATGGTTTCTTTATCCGCGATGATATCAGTGAGGATTCACTCGATATGGAATCCGTTCTGGAACACCTCAACGCAGGCCTTCCTCAATACAAGATATTTGGCCTGTATTCTGACTATATGAACGCAGAACCAAGAAACAACGAAGAAAGCCTCGACCAGGCCATTTTGCTCATCACTGGACTCGGAATGGTGAGTAAATGCATTCCTGAAGATGTAGTATACAACAAAGGAAAAAATATTCAGGAATTTCAGGATTTTGAGACTTCACTCAGCCTGGAGGCCCGGAATATCATCAAACGCATCGTTAACTATATGAAAGAAGGGGATTCGGTCAGGGTTTCGCTTTCACCCTCTGATCCAAACCTTTATGGTATAGAAGGTGAAGCATGGGATTTTATCATTAAGAACCCTGTAAGCTACGAGCCCGTATTGAGGGGCGAAAATGCCTTCTTCCTTTCAAAAGGCTTCAGCTCCGCCAAGTATCATTTCACGGGTATTTTATCCGAAACGACGGATTCAATCAATGATATGCTGAGCGATTCCATTTTCCTTCTTTTTGAGGATTATATCGTTCCCAACGATCAGGATTTCAAGACCATCAACCTGAATGCCATGGCCAATTTCTGGCCCGATGGCTTGCAGGAAGACAGCAGCAACACCGAATACAATGCAAGGATACTGGGGCCACGGGCAAAGGATCAGGATTATGAATGGATCCCCATGCTTCAGCAGATCATTTTTGACGGGCCCAACAATTATTTGATGAGCGAACTCCCCCCGGATACGGCTTTTTATAACGACCCAAAAGGCTATTATGAATACCTGCTCAATTTGGCTCCGCCCGAAGGGCCCTACAATTATGGCGGAGGAAATTATCCCAACTGGGAATGGAGTTCAACATCGCGCAGCATACAACCCGGCAGAAGAGGCGAAACCAACAATGCTTTCCCGGGAAATTACGATGGCCTCGACTATATGCTTTATTACAATATGTACACCCTGCTGTTTTCGGGATCCGTTTCTGTTTGGGAAGAAACGATCATCCCTTTCAGGGCATTTCCAAACCCATTTAGTGAAAGGATCACGATCAATGCCACGGGGGTGGATGGGCAATTGAAATTTGAGCTTATTGGCATGGAGGGGAAAGTGCATAGCTATGGCCTGTTCGAAACCCAAACATCCATCTCAACAGCATCACTGAAAGAAGGAATATACCTGCTCAGGATTTCAGATAAAGAACAGCATCAAACGACACAGAAAATCATTAAAAAACAATTTTAATATTATACATCATGTCCATTATCCAGATCAGCGATTTGCATAAAATCTATGACGAAACCAAGGTTCCGGTTCACGCCTTAAATGGCGTTGACCTGACCATTGAAGAAGGTGAATTCACTGCCATTGTCGGCCCGTCGGGCTCAGGAAAAACCACCCTCCTGAACATGATCGGTGGCCTTGACATCCCCTCAAAAGGAAATGTTATTATTGACGGAACGGATGTTGCCTCCCTGAAACCCAGAAAACTCATCGATTTCCGTTTGCACAACATCGGGTTTGTATTTCAGGCCTATAACCTCATCCCTGTGCTCACAGCCATTGAAAATGTGGCCTTCATCATGCAATTGCAAGGCAAATCCAGGGACAAGAGGCATCAAAGGGCCAAAGAAATGCTTGAGGCAGTAGGTATCGGCGACAAAGCCGATCAGCGTCCGGGAAACCTGAGTGGCGGCCAGCAGCAACGTGTGGCGGTGGCCAGAGCATTGGCCTCCGAGCCTAAATTCATCCTGGCAGATGAACCGACAGCCAATCTTGATTCACGCTCAACCAATGAGCTGCTCGACATCATGCAAAAGATGAATAAAGACTTAAACATTACCTTCCTGTTCTCTACACATGATAAGCGTGTAATGGATAAAGCCAGGAGAATCATAACCATTGATGACGGAAAAGTATCATCAGATGAAAAAATACAGTAAAACGATATTGCTTGCAGCCATTTCCCTCCTTTCTATCGGGCTGTTAGCCCAGGACGGAAAGAAGCCACGAAACTGGACCCTGAACGGGCACCTTCAGAGTCTGGGTACCGTTTGGGTACAAGACTGGGATGCTACATGGCAAACACAAACCGACATTAAAAACCGAATGGATTTCCGCTGGTATCCGGGGGATTTTGCAGTCCACATAGGCATGCGGAATAATTTTAGCTTTGGAATGATCCCCCGCATCTATTATCCATACATGTCCGACCTGGCCGTGCAGGATCCGGGCTTTTTCGATATGACCCGGCTGATCGCAAAGGACAGTTCCTATTTCCTGACAAGCAATTTTGACAGGTTTAACATTCGCTACAGCACAGGCAATTTCCAGGCTACCGTGGGCCGGCAGCGGATCAACTGGGGCATCAACTACGTGTGGAATCCCAACGACATCTTCAACACCTTTGATTATTTCGATTTCGACTATGTAGAGAGGCCGGGATGCGATGCTGTTCACCTGCAGTACTATACAGGCCCTGCCTCTTCACTGGAGGTGGCCGTTAAGATCGACAGTGATGAGAAACTTACCCTGGCGGGGATGTACAGGTTTAATAAATGGAATTACGATTTCCAGTTCCTGGGGGGATATATGAGCGGCGATTATGTGATCGGTGCCGGATGGTCGGGCAGTGTAAAGGGGGCCGGTTTTAACGGTGAGATGAGTTACTTCCATCCGGAAGAGAATTTCGGGGACAGCTGTGGAATATTTGTAGGATCACTGGGAGTGAACTATACTTTTAAAAACAGCCTTATGCTGCAGTTTGCCGGATTGTATACCAGCAATGGCAGCACAGGCCCTGCCGGGATGGGTGCGGGCTTTTTCGTAGCACAGGAGATATCGCCAAAAGCCTTTACGCTGGCAAAATATTCATTGTTCGGCAACCTCTCCTACCCTGTCACGCCCCTGTTCACCGCCAGCCTGGCCAGTATGTTCAACCCATCCGACAAGTCGGTCTTTGTAGGGCCGACATTTGATGTTTCGCTAACCAGCAACATCTCCTTTCTGCTCACGGCACAGATGTTCTTTGGCGATGCCGGAACCGAATTTGGCGATTACGGCACACTTGCCTACGGCAGGTTGAAGTGGAATTTTTAAAAGTGGCAGAATTCAGTATTAAGAAGTCAGAAGTCAGTAGTCAGTAGTTATGCATCATTAATTAATATCATGACAAGAAAAATAATTGTAATCATCTTTTTAATAATTGGTTTTAGTAGCTGTAACAGACAAGTTCCTTTTAATAGCGATATATGGAAATCTTCGGGAGGAGAAGCAATCACGACAGACAGAAGACTAAATATGACAGATGACTTGTTGAATAGTAATTTGCTGATAAATAAATACAAATATCAAATAGACAGCTTACTAGGTTCAACAATAACAACAGCATATTCAAGTCTCCCATATACTGATATAGAGACAAAAATGTATTTAGTAAAGGAAGTGTACTCATATGATATAGATCCTGATGATTTAATCTTTATTAAAGTTGAGTTTAATGAAAATCACAAATCATTTCGAGCAGTATTGACAAGTGAAAGAAAAATAATAAATAGAAAATAAACGTTGCATAACAACGGCTCATAAAATATGGCAAAATCTTACTCGGCAGAAACGTGGGCTTTCCGCTCAAAGTTTTTTTGCCACGTTTTATAGCCAAACCGCCGTTAACCAGTCCCGATTCCCGATTCCCGGTTCCCGGGATCGAGGATCCACGAAAAACTATGAAATCAACCATTTCTGGTTTTTCGGGATAGCCAGAAGTCAGAAGTTATATAACTTATTCCTACTTTATCATTCCTGAACATTATTTAAAAACCGCGATTAAATAGCTTTATGTTTTAAGCTAGTAGGCAGTATTAATAAGCCGACAGTTATGGTGACGGAGGTCTTTCGTCTCTACGCTCCAACGGGATGACCAATAGAAGTAAAAGTAAAATTTGGCATTTTCACAATATTTGTAAATAAATAAACGCAAAGCGTTTACCTCCCCGGGCGCAGTCTGACTCCCGAGAAAGGAGGGAGCAGACCTTGACCGGGGATGCCCTTTCTTTGGTTCATTTCTTTGGGCAAGCAAAGAAATGAACGAAAAAGATATATCTGAAAGCCTGGCCTTATTGAACCAAATAACTTCTTGTGGGAAGCCATG
>CAZASJ010000089.1:0-11931 GCA_964487735.1 uncultured Bacteroidales bacterium
TCATTGTTTTTCGTGGATCCTCGATCCCGGGAACCGGGAATCGGGACTGGATGCTTCACCTTCGCTTTTCATCATCCGAAGCCATGGCGAAGGATGAGAAGCTTCGGTGAACAAAGTGGATACTGGTTTCTGGTTTCCTGGTTTCTAAATTCAATTCATAATCCATAATCCATAATCCATAATTCATAATCCAGTGCCTCCTCTGTAGTTTTAACGAAAGAGGATAATTCCTAATTTTATTTCATTCCAAATAAGTGCTTATCATACTGTTTATTAATCTATTACAAAACGATATAGTAGTATGCATTGAATACTATTAATATTTTTATGGTACTTTGTATTGCATAGTACTAAAATATGTTGTATGTTTGTAGCATGAATTTGGATAAGACAAAAGCACAAATGCGGAAAGGGGTACTGGAATTATGTATTCTTTCCATTATTGCCGGCAAGGATGCATATGCCTCCGACATCCTGGCAGAACTTAAAGAAGCAAAACTGATTGTAGTTGAAGGCACACTTTACCCCCTGTTAACCAGGCTGAAGAATGAGGGCCTGCTCAAGTACAGGTGGGAAGAATCAAAATCAGGGCCACCACGCAAGTATTATACCATGACAGAAATAGGCATCAAAGTTCTTGATGACTTGAATGTTAGTTGGAAGGACCTGGTTAGGGCGGTCAATAAGATCTCAGTTAAAAAAGCTAGTTAGAAACAACAGGAAATCAATATAAGATGAAAAAAACACTCACAATCAACATTAGCGGTATCATCTTCCACATAGACGAGGATGCATACGATAAGCTAAATGCCTACCTTGATAAATTAAAAAGACATTTTTATAAAACACAGGGCAAGGACGAGATCATCACCGACATAGAAGGAAGGATCGCTGAGTTATTACAGGAGAGGATCAGTGATGCTAAGCAGGTTATCAGTATCGATGACGTAAATGAGGTCATATCCATGATGGGCGACCCGGGCGAATTCGAAACGGATACTGAAGAAGAAAGTGAACAGGGCTTCGCTGAGGACATGAAGGGACCTAAAAGACTATACAGGGATTCCGATTCAAAAGTAATAGGTGGTGTGGCCGGTGGGCTGGCAGCATACCTCAACGTAGATGTACTCTGGGTGAGGCTGGCATTTGTGCTGTTCACCATCATATGGCTTTCAGGTGCCCTGGTTTATGTGATCCTGTGGATTGCTATGCCTGAAGCACGCACTACTGCTGAAAAGCTTCAAATGAAAGGCGAAAAGGTAAACATCTCCAATATTGAGAAATCAATAACGGATGAAGTTTCTCATCTAAAAGAAAAGATCAACGATCTGACCAACAAGGCAAAGCAAACCGTTGAAAAAAAAAATAGCCGGGATGAAAACATTTTCGAACAGATTGTTGGCGCCTTTGTCATCGTTCTTAAGGTTTTTTTAAGGGTTGTCCTCATATTCATTGGAATAATCCTATTGCTGGCAGGTGTCGGACTTGCCCTTGGATTCCTGTTTGCACTCTTCGGATGGGGCGGACCACTTATTCTGGATAATAACGAAGCCATCATACTGCCTCTGACAGAATTCTTTACCCTGCTGCCTATTTCGGCCGGAGGGGCAGCCATCCTGAAGATTGGCCTCATATTCTTCTTCTGTATACCCCTCGTCATGCTGATGTACAATGCATTCAGAATGATTTTTGGAATCGAACGCATACGATATGTCGGTATAACAGCTCTTAATCTTTGGGTCATCGGACTGATCATAACATTGTTCTTCTCCTTCAGGGTTGCCCGGGAATACAGGCATCAGAGCATCTTTAGCAAAACACTGGGCATCACGCAACCAGTCGGTGATACGCTATTTATTACCCTGAACAATGCGTTCATTGACGAGATGATGTACAATTCATATGACTATATCCATTCTGATGAACTGCACCTTGTGGTCACTGAAGAAGGATTGTTTTTTGAACAGGTTGAACTGGATATCAGGCAAAGTACAAATGCTGATTACAAACTTACACAGTTTACCAGTGCCAGGGGAAGAAGCCCGAAGGCAGCCAGGGAAAATGCAGAAGCGACAGAATGGTATTATAATCAAGACGAAAGTACCATCATTCTGGATCCGTATTTTGTAATGGGTGAAAGAGGCCAATGGCGAGCACAACATATTGAACTGGAACTGGAAATTCCTACAGGGAAATACATCAGCCTTGACAAAAATTTGGAAGAAATACTCAACTGGGGAAGATATAGCCCGCGAAAACTTGCAGGCAATACATGGATCATGACTGAAAATGGCCTGGAAAGCAGCGATAATGCAGATGTTATCGTACCTATTCTTTATAAAGAAAATAGTAGCAGTAATGTACATCCTATTCAACCGGTAATTATGCAAATGGTAAATCTGATCTGGTAGAAAATTATGTTGCATAAAAAGGCCTGGTACCTGAATAAGGTTGCCGGGCTTTTTTTGTTTGAAACCATTTTTGGTTAATTTTGTTAATGATACAGATAAAAGAATATCATGCCAACAGCGAAAAACAATCAAAAAGGGATCAGCCTTACGAAAAAAGAAATACTGAACGATTATCGGATTGCCCACGAAAGCAGGCAGGCCAGTTTGCTTGGCCGCCGAGAAGTATTATCGGGCAAGGCCAAATTTGGAATATTCGGTGACGGAAAGGAAGTGCCACAATTGGCCATGGCAAAGGCTTTTAAGGATGGCGACTGGCGATCAGGGTATTACCGTGACCAAACTTTTATGATGGCTGCTGGTATGATGAGCCTTGAAGAGTTTTTCTCACAACTCTATGGAGATACCGATGTAAATGCAAATCCCGGGACAGGCGGACGGATGATGAATAATCATTTTGCTACACAATGCCTGGATGATAATGGAGAATGGCTGGATCTTACAAAACGAAAAAATTCTTCTGCCGACATCTCCCCCACCGCAGGACAAATGCCACGATTACTTGGACTTGCCCTGGCTTCCAAGCATTTCAGGCAAAACAAGGGATTGAAGGATTTCAGCAAATTCTCAATCAATGGAAATGAAGTTGCCTTCGGTACCATTGGAGATGCAAGTACTTCAGAGGGAGTATTTTGGGAATCCATAAATGCAGCCGGGGTGATGCAAATACCCATGGCCATTTCCATTTGGGATGATGGCTGGGGAATATCTGTCCCTAAAGAGGTTCAAACAACAAAAAACAGCATTTCTGATGCCCTCAGAGGATTCGAAAAAAACGGCAACAGCAATGGTTACCGCATTTACAAGGCAAAAGGATGGGATTATCCATCTCTATGTCAAGTATATGATAAAGGTATAAGCCTTTGTCGCAAGGAACATGTTCCGGCATTATTTCATATTGAAGAGCTGACACAGCCTCAGGGCCATTCTACTTCGGGATCACATGAAAGATATAAAAGTCCCGAGCGCCTGAAATGGGAATCCGAGCATGATTGCCTGATAAAAATGCGTGAATGGATACTTAAAGAAAAACATGCAGATGCTGAAACACTTGATAAGATAGAAAAAGAGGCAGCACAGGCAGCCAAAGATGCCAAGAAATCGGCCTGGGCAAAATTTCAAAAGCCATTAATTGAAAAACGGGATGATTTCCTGCGTATGGTTGATATCAGCACCTGCAATTGTGCCAAAACCAGCCGTATCAATGCTATCAAAGAAGAACTTTCCATGGTTGGTGAACCGATATGGAAAGACATTATGTCATCCGGAAAAAAGATTCTCCGGCTTATCTGCGATTCATGCAGCAATCCTCAGAATTCATTGAAAAAGAATGTGATGTCCTGGCGCGACGAAGTTGCTCTGGAAAATCATGATGCTTACAGTGCACACCTATGGAGTGAATCTCAGCAATCAGCACTTAAAGTAGCAGAGGTAGCTCCTGAGTATGCTGATGATGCAGCATCCATTCCCGGCAGGGAAATACTCAAAATGAACTTCGATCACATTTTTGAAAACAATCCACTGGTTTGCGCCTTTGGAGAAGATGTGGGCAAAATAGGCGGCGTCAATCAAACCATGGAGGGCCTGCAGGAAAAATACGGGGAGTTGCGAATTTTTGATACAGGGATCAGGGAAGCGACCATCATTGGACAAGGCCTTGGCATGGCTATGCGTGGTCTCAGACCCATGGCTGAAATACAATACTTTGACTACCTGCTCTATGGTTTGCAAGTATTAAGCGATGACCTTGCCACTGTTCGCTACAGAACAAAAGGGCGGCAGAAAGCGCCTCTCATCATCAGCACCCGGGGCCACAGGCTCGAGGGTATCTGGCATTCCGGTTCCCCCCTATCCATGGTCATCAACTCCATCAGGGGCATATATGTACTTGTGCCCAGGAACCTGACCCAGGCAGCAGGATTTTACAATACAATGCTTGCCTCCGATGAACCAGCCCTCATCATCGAGCCATTAAATGCTTATCGGCTGCGGGAAAAGTTGCCCTCTAACCTCGGGGAGTTCAAGATCCCGATAGGGAAGCCTGAAATCCTGAAAAGCGGTGCCGACATTACGCTAGTAACCTATGGCTCCTGTGTCAGGATAGCTGAAGATGCTGTTGCACAACTGAAAGACTTCAATATTGATGTAGAGTTGATCGATGTGCAAACCTTATTGCCATTTGATCTGGATCATGTCATCCTGAATTCAATCAAAAAAACCAATAAAGTTGTTTTCTTTGATGAGGATGTGCCCGGTGGAGCAACCGCATATATGATGCAAAAGGTATTGGAAGAACAAAAAGCCTTCTTCTACCTTGATGCACAGCCTGCAACACTTACCGGACATGCACATCGTGCGGCATACAGCACAGATGGCGATTACTTTTCCAACCCAAATGCCGAAGATGTCTTTGATACAGTTTATAACATCATGCATGATGTAAACCCGGAAATGTATCCCAAGATCTTTTAATCCGGACTGAAAACTGAAAAGGCTTATTTTTGATATCAATTTGAAAGCGGTCCGCTTCACATACCTGCTGATCCTGCTATTGCTGATTTCCTCCTGTAGGGATGGAAGTATGGGCGATCAGGTCATTGAACCATACATGAGTTCAACAGAAGATTATATTCCTCAATGGCAAGATCCGCAATCAAGTGCGCTATGGATCGAATATGAAAAGCCGCTATTTTCTGAAAAAGAAGATATAAAGAAAATTAAAAATGAAACTGAGGTAAAAATTCTGATCAAAAGAGACACGATCAATGGCATAGCTGTGAGATCATCCGGCGATATCATCATTTATAAGGAATCCGCTCTTTTACATGACAGGGAGATACTGGAAGAACCTTTCTTCAATATCAGTTATACAAGTACCAACCGATATCTGGGAGTTAATTTCGACAACGACATTTTTAACAATACTGACTACTATTACACCAATGGTATCCGGATCGATTATGTGGCTCCTATATTCGCATCTTCTCCCCTTTCATACGCTATGCTTCCCTATAGAAAGTTCTCCATGAACTATCATGGGATGACTTTTGTACAAAATATGTACACACCCACAAACCCTGATACATCCAGTATTGTTGATGGTGACAGGCCATTTGCGGCCTACCTTTTGCTCGGACACTTCAAAAACACCCTTAGCAACATCAAAAAATACAGGCAGTACTCAGAATTGCAAATTGGCCTGATAGGTCCGGGATCTCTGGGAGGAATGGTACAGGGACAAATACACGAAATACCGCCATTGGGGTGGGGAAACCAGATTCAAAATGATATCGTACTAAATTATACCGCATTGGTGGAGAAGGGATTATACAATAAAAAGATTTTTGATGTAAATGTATTTGCTGAAGGACAAGTAGGTACACTTTATGATAACCTGGGAGGAGGAATGCGAATCAGAATTGGAAAGTTCAATCCCTATTTTTCCATGCCATGGCTTGCTACCCCAGCATCATTTGAAGGAAGCGGCCGACTTAAATGGCAATATGGTATCTTTGCAAGTGCAAAAGCAATAACAGTATTTTACAATGCCACCTTGCAGGGAGGGATGTTCAATAAGAGCAGTAATTACACCATCCCGGCCGAAGATATTGAAAGATTTATATTTGAAGCAAGCGGGGGTATTTATTTGTCATATCGGCAATTCGGACTAACATATGAACAGTTTTATACCAGTCCGAAATTTAAGGATGCCCATCATTTCAGATGGGGGCATATCAACTTAAGCTTTTGCTTCTAAGCCCTGGCTATCAGGTATTTTGAATTTAAAATAATAGCAACTTAGCAGTAAAAGCATTAAAAAATAATTATTATGGAAAACCCAGGTGGAAACGGAGGAGCAAGGTCATGTAATCTTTTTGGTAAAGAATCAGTGAACTATCCGGTAAATTTTGATCTGAAAGCAATCATAGATGCAGGTATTGAGATGGATATTAGCAAAAAAAGCATGGAAGCCTTATTCGATAAATTTAAAGTCCCATTCCATGATTGGCGTACAAAATCAAGTTCCGGAGGCAAATACATCAGCTATACCGTAAGTGTTGAGATCGACAGCAAAAAAACACTTGATGATCTGTACAATGACCTTAAGAAATTACCCGGAATGAAGTTTGCGTTATAAATATTTACAATACTGAACAGCCAGTAAGCAAGAATGCACGCCATAGAACCATATTACAACTGGAAGCACCTCTACACAGCCAGTGAGGATGCACGCTCTCCTCACTACGGCCGGGAGTACAGTGAATTTGAATGTACGCATACCATTTACAATTATTTTATCCATCCAGAATGGGATGAGATCGGATCAGCGACTCTTTTTGTAAAAGTGTTGTTTGTTGATTACGACAAGCATTTTTGCATTATTGAATTGTTTGGAGAGTGGAATGATGTATTGTATAATGATATCAGTTTCCTGAAACGTCAGTTGATAGACCCGATGCTTGAAATGGGCATTAACAGGTTCGTTTTAATAGGTGAAAATATTCTCAATTTCTTTGCAGAAGATGATGATTATTATTCCGAGTGGTTTGATGATATTGAAGACGGCTGGATAGTCGGCCTGAATTTCCGGGAACACGTGATTGATGAATTTGTAGCGAACCACCTGGACTATTACATTGCCTTCGGTGGAGAATTTGATGCCTTCAACTGGCGATCGCTCAAGCCACTTGTTCTTTTTGAAAGGATAGAGATGATGGTTATGAAGAGGCTGGAACCTTAAATTTTAAATTATGATTTATCAGTTGGGTGGTTCTTTCATCCTTTCAGCCCCGAGCTATTGCAAAACGAAATCTATACCATTCACTTTCTAAATCTTATCCTGCAATTTATCAATAAACATTATAATATGAGAAAGAGTGGCTATATCCTCCAGGTAAAAGGTAAAGTTCAGGGTGTAGGCTTCAGGTTTTATACCCAAAAGACTGCCAGGGAAATGGGTGTGAAAGGATTTGTCAAAAACATGCAGGATGGCGCTGTTTACATTGAGGCTGAGGCTGGTTCGGATATCATGGAAGCATTTATTCTTTGGTGCCATCAGGGCCCTGAATGGGCACGAGTGGATAATGTATCCGTTCAGGAAAAACCAATTGAAAATTTTGAAGATTTTTTGATTAAATAACTCAGGAAAACACCGAATATCGAACACAAAAAATAACTCAAAATCCCGAAAAACCAGAATTCTTTGAATTCATTGTTTTTCGTGAATCCTCGATCCCGAGAACTCGGGATAGGGACTCAAAACTTAACCCCCCTTGCCATCTCCCTCTTCCCCTTTGGCCCTGGAATCTTCTCTACTGCATATCCCGCGGCTTTTAGTGCCCGTCGGACTGCACCTTTGCAACTATAAGTAACCAGTACACCGCCGGGTTTTGTCATTCCCGAGAGCTTCAAAAAGATATCTTCTGTCCACATCTCTGCTTGAACATCAGGTCCGAAGGCATCAAAATATATCAGGTCGAAAAGCATTCCTGTATACTCATAATCCTGCAACATTTTCTGAATCTTTATAAGGGTGAAGTTTTCCCTTAAATGAACATCTTCACCCCAATTTGCTTTATGTATCATCCTGAAAACATCTTGCAAGTGTTCATCAATCAAAGCAGGATAATTTAAACGACTCCACAGGTCTTCTTCCAACGGATAAGCTTCTAAACCCATATACGAAACAGATACGCTTTCCTTATGGGCTTCCACCAGAGTCAGTAAAGCATTTAATCCGGTTCCAAACCCAATTTCGAGGATATTCAGTTCTTTTCTTTGATCGGAACAATACCTGAATCCGGCCTCAATAAACACATGCATGGATTCATTGATTGCACCATGCGTAGAATGATAATTCTCCTTGAGTGATGGAATTCTCAGGCTATGACTACCATCATCCGTAAGTATAATCTCTGGCTTGTCCATTTTATTTATTGTATTGGATATGAATCATCTTCACAGGATAAGGCATGGTGAATTCACTGATAATATCTTTGTTGCTGTAGTTTATTATCTTCACATCAGCTCCATTTGTGGAATAAACAACATTTCTGGTCCTGTCAAAAGCAAGAGTTTCAGTATCTAAATCTGAATACCATTCAGATAATAAGCCAGAGTGATGGTCATATTCATAGATGCCCAACTCATGGCTGATGAGAAAAGTCCCAAGGCCTGTCTCCACGGCATGTCTTATTTCTCCAGATGGTAAGTTGTAATTAAACGTGATAATATTTGACGCGGCATCAAACAAATACAAACCACTATTTCCATACTCATTCCATAAGATCAGTGCAGTTTCTTCATCCGCACTAAATAAGGCTATAACAGAAACTCCAATCTGATACCCAGTTTTGAATACTCCCGTTGCTCTATAATATTGCCGAATATACTTCTCCGGCCCTCCCCTGCGCTCACAATACGTCAAAACAACATTGTAATGTGAATGTACCAGATAAGGAACACTATCGTTAGAAGAAAGCGTTACATAATTTGGATATCCGGTCCTGTCGTAGGCAGTAATGATCCCATTGCCAGCTGCCGTAAAAACCAATGGTTCACTATATTCAATATCACTGATAAATGGATATGGCAAGCCTGCATCTATTGAATAATCCAATTCAGGTTCATCAAGATTGTAGGCAAACAACCTGGATGGTTCAGGCTTGATAAAATAAAATTGCCGGTTAGCGGAGCTGATATCTGAATCTATATATCCATAAGGCAGATCATAAAGAATATTGCTGTTATTGCCGTCATCAATTCCATAAACATATGTATTCAGGCTATTGGGGATACACACAGCGAGGGCTTTCTGAAATTTTTGATTGATGCCATTTATTCTCAAAGTCCGGTAAACATTCTTGCGGTTCTCTCCATCTGAAGAAGTGATTACCAAAGTATAAATCCCTGTTTCCAGCAGGGTATCATAAATTGGATAATCCTTATCAATTGCAAAAGTTGTCGTTCCGGGATAGGAATACCAGGGATCAAGAACCGGCTGCTGCAGATCATTTTGAAGCAAGATTCTTACAAAAGCAATCGCCTTGTGGTGGGAAACACTGCCAATAACAGGGATTACTTCACCTACGTAAAATTCAGCATGGTCACCTGGTGACTGAATGCTCATAGTTGGAGGAGTGTCGTCAGTCTTTTTGCACGAGATCAGCATTAAGTTGCCTATCAGCCCAATAAGGAGAATTCTTACAATTGTATTTTGACTTAGCATAATTACAATCATAAAATTAATTCAATTCCCTAAGATTTGAGTATTTTTATTTTTCTAATTAATCTTTACGCTTTATGATGAATTATATTCCCCTTCAAAAGTTGCTTTTTCTGGATATTGAAACGGTACCCAGGTGTGCAACGTATGATGAATTGCCAGAGAAGTTTGTTCCTTTGTGGGACAAGAAGGCCTCTTACCTGAAACGGGCGGAAGAGGATACACCTGCTTCATTGTTTCCACGTGCCGGCATATACGCAGAATTCGGTAAAATTGTATGCATTTCATTTGGCATGTTCCTGGATGGGACCTTTCGAATCAAGTCTTTTTATGGAGATGATGAAAAGCAACTGCTTTTGGATTTCGCAAACTTACTGGAAAGCAAATTCAGCAGTAAAGATTTCCTGTTGTGCGCCCATAACGGAAAAGAATTTGATTTCCCATACCTTGCCAGGCGCATGCTCATCAATGGCATTTCCCTGCCGGAAATCCTTGACATGGCCGGAAAGAAACCCTGGGAAGTAGCCCATATCGACACCATGGAATTGTGGAAATTCGGAGACTTCAAAAATTATACTTCCCTGGAAGTGCTTGCTGCGGTCTTTGACATACCAACCCCTAAGGACGATATTGATGGCAGCCAGGTATGGAAAGTATACTGGGAGGATCATGATCTTGAACGAATTGTTACCTATTGCCAGAAAGATGTGTTGACAATTGCACAGCTATTTCTCCGATATCAAGGCAAAGCAATGCTGAAAGAAGAGCAGGTGGTAATTGTATAATTTAATATAGTGCTGCTCCTGAAGAAGTTTCTGGGATTAAAATATCAAAAGACAGAAGACTGAAGACAGAAGTCAGTAGAGTTTTGAGGATTGAGGGTTGAGTTGATTATGGATTATGGATTATGGATTATGGATTATGGATTATGGATTATGGATTATCCAATTTACCTATTCAATTCACACTTTTACTTTCAAATCACTAATAGGCAACAGGGACCAGGAACTTCATCAGGATATCATCGTTCAATTGGGGTACCAGTTGCCGGGAAATTTTGAGTCCAGATCCCGAGTTCTCGGGATCAAGGATCCACGAAAAACAATGAATTCAAAGGATTCTGTATAAAAAAACAATCAATGGAGAAACACCTGCTTTCAAAATCAACTTTCATCCGGGGCAATCAGTGCCTTAAATCGCTGTATCTGAACAAAAAACGCTCCTTTTTGAGAGACCGAATGCCAAAAGAACGTCAGCTTGTTTTCCAGCGTGGACATAAAGTTGGTGAACTTGCCCAAGGCCTTTTCCCCGGAGGGATAAACATGAGCCCCGGGCATCCTGCCGCTTTCAGGAAGGCATTGCTCAATACCCGGGAAAATATCGATAAAGGCTTCCCTGTAATCTATGAAGCAGCATTCCAACATAATGAAGTGCTCATTTTTCTTGATATTCTTGTACATACAGCTACAGGATGGCATGCTTACGAAGTAAAAAGCAGCGGTGGTATATCCGATACCTATCGCCTGGATGCAGCGCTTCAATATTATGTCATTTCAGGAACTGGCCTGGAATTAAACGGCATTTCCATTGTGCATATTGACAAGGATTATTTGCTTAAGGGAGAATTAGATCCCAAAGGATTGTTTAAGATCGTTGATGTTACAGAGGAAGCAATCTCCCGTCAGGAATATGTAAAAGAACAGATTGTCAGGGAAAAGGAAGCCTTAAATCTGGCACATTCTCCCAACATTGAAGTTGGTGCCCATTGCCGGGAACCCTACGATTGTGATTTCCTTGGACATTGCTGGAAAAACATCCCCATGCCGGAAAAGAAAGATCCTTCTGAACAAATTGATCCAATATTTTTAAGGTCATTTACAAAAAACACTTCAACTCCTGTTTTTGTCAAGCTCCTTACGATGCGATCCGCTATACCCATGTATCAAACAACCCATCCCTACCAGGAAATAGCATATGGATATGCATTGGAAAAGGAAGGAGCCTGTATGACAAGATTGTTTCTGCATGAAGAAAATCCTGAGAAAGGACTGATACCTTCACTGCTCTCCGACCTTGATGGTATTTCTAATATTATTTGCTTTGGGCAGTCGATAAAATTAGAGAGCATCCTGACTGACGGGATTTCCATTCACGACCTGGAAAGCATATTACTTCCCGACAGTGAGTTCTTCACACCATGGAAAGATAAGCCTGAACTGGAACGACTGCGCATCATTT
>CAZASJ010000090.1:0-11859 GCA_964487735.1 uncultured Bacteroidales bacterium
AAAGAGGATAATCCATAATCCATAATCCATAATCCATAATCCATAATTCATAATCATTGGGGTACTGTATGCTATTCCATTGGATCACGAGGGGTCTGTTTTTCCAAATAAACGGCTAGTTCAATAAATTCCTCTACTGTAAGTTGCTCCGCCCTTTTGGGAAGATATTCTTCGATCGGGCCGGTATTTTTATCACCCAGAAATACTTTTATGGAATTTCGAAGGGTTTTGCGGCGCTGGTTGAAGGCCGTTTTAACCAGCAGGAAATAAAAGGCCGGATCGCAGCCAATGTCCACAACATCATTCCTGCTTAGCCTGATCACAGCCGACTTCACCTTTGGTGGAGGATGAAATACATGTTCGGAAACCGTGAAAAGCAATTCAATTTTGTACCAGGTCTGCAATAGCACACTAAGGATCCCATATACTTTATTTCCCGGGCCCGACCGTATTCTTTCTGCCACTTCTTTTTGTATCATTACAACAGCCGACTGCATCCGGTCTCTGTCTTCCAGCATCCGAAAGAAGATCTGGCTGGAAATATTATACGGAAGGTTGCCAACGATCTGGTAATTCTCGTTGATCAGCCCTTTAAGGTCTGTTTTTAGAAAGTCCTCATGAAAGAGTTTACCTTCAATTTCGGGAAATTCTGCATTCAGATATTCTACTGATTCACGATCTGTTTCCACAAAAAGGGGATTCATCTCCTTGTTCTCAAGAAGATACCTTGTCAACACGCCTGTACCGGGTCCGATTTCCAGAACAAGGCGGGGCTCATCAGGAATGGATGCCACGATCTTCTGGGCAATATTGTGATCTGTTAGAAAATGCTGACCCAGGGATTTCTTAGGTAAGACCATAATGGAGCGGCTTTCTGCAAAGATAGGAGAGTTATTTTAACTCTTCTCCTGCTATTTAAAACTCTGCGATGATCCCACCTGACAATCTCAGCAACTCGGTCTGAATATCGATCATGTTGAAAATGGCCTCATATTTTGAGGCAGCAGCACGCAAATAGATCACCTGCACATCACGAAAGTTAAATGAGTTGATCGCACCCGATCGGAATTTCTCAGTAGAAATCTCCATATTCAGGGTGGCACTTTCGAGATTGGCCATTGATACCATCAGCAATTCTTTGCGGATCTTGTACAATTCAAAATCAGTTTTCATCAGGTTCGAAAGGCTGATCTCAAGCTCTTCTGTTTCAAGTTGGCCGATCTGCTCACTGATCCTGGCATTTTTAATCCCGCGCCTTACATTTCCGCCATTAAAGAGATTAAAGCTGAGGGTAAAATTGGCATAATAATCCATGCTGTTGGTATAGACAGGATCCGAATCCACATACTTGGTTCTTCTGTTGAAATGATCGTATCCACCATTCAATGAAAGCACAGGATAAGCATTGCTTTTTGCAAGTTTTACATCTTTTTTCAGGATTTCCTGGTTAATGTATTGATTTTGGATATTGGTATTGCTGCTCTTCATTTGCTGAAGCAAAGAATCCAGGGAGTAATCAAATATCTGTACTGCAAATTCATCTGTCAGCTTATACTGAATATCTTCATCTTCACCCAATAAGAGCTTCAGGTTGAGATATGCATTTTTTACATTGAGTTGCTGGAGCAGATAAATGCTTGAATCATCGAGGTATGCGTTTTTTGCCTGCAGCACATCATATGTAACAGCACCGCCCAGTTCCTTCTTGAACGAAATATAATTAAGTCGGTCCCTTGAAAGAGCCTTGACCTCATTGGTCACCTGTAATAATTCTTCCTGCAACAATACGTTATAATATGATAGCACAATGCCCTGTATCGTATTCTCGACTATAATGGTAGCATAGCCTTCCGAATACTCCTGCAGTGCCCCTAATTTATCCTTCGTAATATGCACTGCAAACCCCCTGAAGAGGCTCCAGTTAAGGTTAACATAGGGTGCAATATTATTTGAATAATACTCATCCCTCTGGTCGGGCACAGTGTAGCTGTCACCCTCATCATAGCGGTTATTCTGGAATGCGCCAATGGAAATAGAAGGGAACATGCCTGCGGCTCCCCAACTATTGTTATTGCTGGCAATCCTTACACTTTCATCGGATATCCTGATCTGATAATTGTTCTGCAGGCCGATTGACAATGCATCTGCCATCGACAGCTCTTGCAAAAGTCCCTGTGCCTGAATGCCCTGAATGGATACTAACAGCCCGAAAAACAAGCCTGCGATCTTTATAATTTTTGTTTTCATTTTCTGTTAAGTCAAAGGATTAATCAATCGCTCTTCTTGCGTGAATATTTGCCGGTTCAAGTTCTTCAGCTGTTTTCGTATTCCCTGTCCACAATTTATAAAAGAACCTTCTCAAATCGTTTAAGATGAGGATCAAAACAGGAAGCAAAATAAGGATAAAAGCAGTTCCGATCATCACGCCATAAGCCAGTGCAATTGCCATAGGAATCAGGAATTGAGCCTGGAAGCTACCTTCCATAATAATGGGATACAAACCCAGTGTTGTGGTGATGGTTGTGAGTATGATGGCCCTGAACCTGGAGAGGCCAGCTTCATAAACCGCATCAATCACTTTTCGCCCCTCCTTTAAAAGTGAATTGTACCTTGATAGAAACACCACGGCATCATTTATAATGACCCCCGACAAGGCTACCATTCCCCAGGCACTGAGCATGGAGATCGGGTACCCTTCAATGCCATGGCCCCAAACGGCTCCCAACCATCCAAGGGGGATCATCAACAGGATAATGCTACCCTGCGTGAATGATCTGAAATGGATCATGATTATTATAATTATGATCATAAAGGCAATCCCGAAATATTTTTGCAGATCACCTATGGCTTCATCGCTGTCGCGCTTCTGTCCCTGATACTCCACCTCTATTCCGGGATACATTTTTTGCATCCTGGGAACTATTTTTGTTTTAATTTCTTCAATAATCGGTGGCACAGGCGCATATGGATCTACAAGATTGGCATCAATACGCACTTCACGCGACATATTGTAATGCTGGATATTTACAGGACCGCGCCTGATCTCATAGTCAGCCAATTCTGATAAGGGAAAATCACCCATAGGTGTTCTGATCTTCATTGATTCCATCTGTCCAAGGTTCAGGCGGTCTTCCTTAGGATATCTCACCCACACCCTGACTTCATCCTTGCCAATTTGCAGGCGCTGTGCCTGTCCGCCATAAAAGCCCTCACGCACCTGGTTGCTTATATCATTGTGATTAAGTCCGAGGAAGTAGGCCTTGGGTTTTAACTCAAGCTGCACCTCCCTTTTACCAATTGCATTATTATCGTTGATATCCTTAAGTATCGTGATATTATTCATTTCGCGGATCATAAAGTCCTTTGCAAGTTGAAGTTCATCAAGATCCTTTCCAAGGAGGCTAATGGATATCGGTGTGCCAAAAGTAGCCATTCCCTCCACCGTGAATTTCTCGGCCTCATTTACCGGCCCAATCTTTTCTCTTAATAACTCTACGATCTCAAAACTGCTTAGCGGAGCATCTTCCAGGTTTCTCAACAAGACAAAAATATTTCCTGAATGGGCTCCGGTCTCCTTACCGTTAAAGGCATTCCCCAATGAGATGAAGGTATAATTCAGAACGCCCTCCGGATAGGCATAATCTTCTTTTATTTCTTCATTGAGCTCCCACATAACATCCTCAAACCTCTGCAGGTATTCATAGGTTTGCTTTTCTCCTGAACCGGGTGTAAATGCAATGTTAACGTTAAAGAAGTCGAATGGAATGGCCGGGAAGAAGGTGGATTTTATCTGGCCACCCTGAAACAGACCCACAGTGATCATGATCAAAGCAAGGGGTGTTATCAGGATGATATATTTCCACTTGATTACAAATCGAAGAGTGGGTGCATAAAGTGTATATTTCATAAAATCCATAACCTTATCCAGACTGCGTCTGACATTCATCCAGCGACTTTTTTTATCGCTTTTGCGAAGCACCCAACTGGAGCCTACGTGGGCAGGCAGTACAAAGAATGCTTCAACCAAGGAAAAGAGGAGACTGAAGATCACTACGAAAGCCATTTCAAACATCATTTCCATGCGGCCTTGTAAGAACATAAGCGGGGCGAAGGCGATCATGGTAGTTACAACCGAAGTGGTAACAGCCGGCAATACCTCCATGGTGCCATCAATTGCCGCCCTTCGGGCACTCTTACCCCTTTCGTAATGTGTATATATGTTTTCTGCGATCACGATCCCGTCATCCACAAGGATCCCTACCACAAGGATCATCCCGAAGAGAGAGATCATGTTAATCGTTATGCCGTAAAGCGACGCCACGACGAACATTCCCAGGAAAGAAGCCGGAATCCCCCAAGCCACCCACAGAGATAGGCGCAGGTTCAAAAACAAACCAAGTGAGATCAATACCAGTAGCAATCCAACACCCCCATTCCTAAACAGAAGATTCAGCCTGTCACCAAGCATATCCAGATAATCATAGGTTACCTCCAGCTTTACATTATCGTGCTTATCATTGAATTCGCTGATGTATTCCTTCAGAAATGCGGAGATCTCCGAAAGGTCTTCTTCACTAAGTTTAAAAACCCGGAAGGAGATGCTTTGCTTCCCATTCATGTATGCCCCGCTTGATACATCGGCAAATTTCATTTTTACTTCAGCTACATCACGAATGCGAAGGAAGCGTCCGTTAGCATCAGCCCTGAGAATAATATCCGCAATCTTGTTAGGATCATATTCCTTTGCCCGGGAACGAATCAGAATCTCTTCCACATCAGACCGTATCATTCCGGCTGAGATGTCGCGGTTATTTAAGGCTATGGCTCTCGACAGGTCGGAGAAGGTAAGATTGTGCCTCAGCAGCTCTTCCTCCGAAGCTTCCACAGAGATCTCAAGGGCAGGATAGCCCGATACGGAAAACTGCGACATGATACCTGAATTATACAAATCAAGTTCGATTTCATCAGAATGCTTTTTAAGAGTCAGAAGGTCGACATCGCCCACCAGGCTCATGAAGAGTGCATTGGTCCTGTTCCTGACTTTAAATACTATGGGCCTTTCAGCATCGACCGGCAATGAAGTAATGCCATCAACCGCATTCTTAACTTCCATCAGGGTTTCATCTATATCATAATCGCCGGTAGTGGTAATTGTAATGTTGGCGAAATTTTCAGATGAGGTGGAAGTCACCCATTTTATCCCAACAATGCCCCTGGTAGCTTCTTCTATGCGCATTGTAACACCTTCCTCCATTTCCTTTGGTGAAGCACCCGGATAGACTACGCTTACGACAATATCAGTCGTAGAGCGATCGGGAAAAAAGGATTTTTTCATATTCATCAGGCTAAAGCCTCCTGCCAGCAGCAAGACAGCAATAACCAGGTTTGCATAAAAAGGATATTTGATAAACGCTGTTACTATTTTCTTGATCATAATCTGTACTCTTAGTAGATTAAAACAGTTTTCTTAATGTTTAATAAATTTCTACAGTAGTGCCTTCCATTACGTTGACCAGCGGTTCAACTACAACATGGACATCCACCTCCAAACCATTGAATATCAAGCTTTGTTGATTGATCTTAAGGATATTTATCTCTGCTTTCTCAAGTTTGCCATCATGAACGACATACACCATATTGCTGTTAAAAACAGCCCGGCGGGGAATTTTCATGGCCTTGCCTGTAATCTCTCCCTCGAAAGAGGCCCTGAGGTACTGGCCTTCAAATAAAGGATTGTCGGCATTGTTGTTTACGCTTATAAATACACTGACCGATTGTGTGTTCCTGTCAACATAATCTGCCTTCCTGGCAACAGTACCGGCCCACTCACCGGAACCATCCTCAGCGCTTACCACCACCTTATCTCCTTTATGAATCCATTTAACGTCTTCAACAGGTATGGGAATTTCGAGTTCCAGAAGGCCTGTATTGATGATCCTTGCAAGGCGGCTGCCAGGATTGGCAATAGAGCCCACTTCAAGGAGCACTTCCGTGAACGTGCCATTGAAAGGAGCATAAATCCTGTGTTTCGCCAATTGAATCTCATTGGTTTTTATATTAAAGTAATCGTTCAGAATGTTCCTGCTGGCCAGAAAGATCCTTTGTTGATCGGATTTAATCACCGGCAGATCAGGAAGAGGCTCGTTGATCTTCAGTTTATCGAAGAAATCCTTGATCATCTGATAATCATCCGGAAAGTCGATCTTAAAGTCGGGAAGGATATTGGCTATACTATTTTGATATCGGCTCTTAGATGCCTTCAGGTTATAGTCAGTGATCTCATCATAGATTTTTATCAGCAGGTCCCCTTTTTTGAACCTCTGACCTTTCTTCATCGGTACATTTCCCGGCAGGATCTCTCCCTGCACCTCGGAAATGACATCTACATAACTTTGCGATCCCAAACGACCCGTAGAACTTATGGTATATGCTACTTGTTCATACCTGACGGGAAGGGTTTTTACCTTTCGGATAACATCCTCGGGAATCGCTGTTTCAGGAGTTTCCTTTTGGCTTGAAAAGAACGACATGGCAGCAAATGCTCCAAGCAAGATGACAATGATAGCAACGACGACAATTAATTTCCTTTGCATGATCTTTAATATTGATGGTTTTTATAACAGATGTTTTATAACTAGAATGCTTAGCAATTTTTTATTAATAATTTATTCACTGTGAATACCAGGAATTCCTCCGGCTTTGAATCTGGATTCTGGCGCATTGCCATGACGGTCTCTGAAATAAGGGCCTGAATATATCGGACGGTCATTTCATGATCGCATACTTCAAACTCTTTCCTTTCCACTCCCTGGGTGATGATATCGCTTAGCAGTTGCTTGAAAGCCTGCCGAAATGCTCCGGAGGCAATCTCTGACTGAAAACGTTCGTCCAGGGCCTTTCCCTTTCTTTTATGGATCTTCCTGAATTCAGTAAAATTGATCCGGATCATTTCATCCATTTTTCCTTTTGCAGAAGGAATGTGCTTGATCTTCTTTTCAACGATGATCTTTCGTACCTCAGCCTTGCGACTGATCACATAATAGAAGATATCTTCTTTAGATGAAAAAAGTTTATAAATGGTTTTTTTACTCACGCCAAGATCATTGGCCACATCATCCACTACGGTTTTTCGAAAGCCGAAATGCCGGAAATGCTTTTCAAAGCCCCCGGCAATCCGGATTTTTTGTTTTTCAGTGCTTTCTTTCAATTTTATTCCTTTATATCCGTTTCTGATTCAGTTTCGTCCTGATTCATACCATGAAATCGTGCATGCATCTGATGAAAGAAATTCTTCTTCTTTTCAGGATCCATACAATCCCATTTCTCCTTCATCTTTTCTTTCCAATAATCGTCCCTATGCCGGCTTATTGCAGCTGGTGGTTTTATTCCACCGAAGAGAATCTTTGAGAGCACCATTAAACCAAGAGCCTGCCAATAGCTTATTGTTGGGCCTGCTGAAAATATTGAAGGGATAAGCCAGTTCCACAGCAACATCACAACAAGTGCTGCCAGGGATAGGATTCCTGCTGCAATTAAGATCATGGCTACAATTCTAAATCCTTTGTGTTTTTTCATTTTAGTAATTTTTAATCTGTTCATACACTCGTTCCAATCGGCTTCTCAGGTGCAGGATCGCGTAGCGTTTTCTTGAAAGGAGCGTATTCACCGGAATACCAGTGGCATCGGCGATCTCTTTAAAACTCATTTCATCAAAAACGTGCATGACAAATACTTCTTTCTGTACATCAGGGAGTTCATCCAATGCTTCGGTCAAAGTATCCATTATAAAGGTTTTCATCATTTCATCATCCGGATCAAGAAATTCAGCCGGGATTAAATCTTCCAAACCCTGACTTTCTTCACCCTCCGCATTGATGAATTGATGCCTTGAAAAGCGTTCAGGTCTCTTTTTCCTGAAGGAGTCCGTGATCCTGTTCCGTGCGGTTGTATATAACCAGGAACCGATTCGCTCAACCGATTGTATCGACTCAAATGAAAATACAAGTTGTGTAAACACATCCTGAAGGATATCCTCTGCCTCTTCTTTGTCGGGCACCCTTTTCCTGATGAAATTCAGGAGGCGGGGACTCTCCTCCCTGACTGTTTGCTTTATGTGTTCATTTTTAGTCAATGCCTTTCGGAATTATGGCGTTTGCATTTACAGACGTACAAGCGATATCAATATTTGAAAAAACAATAAAGAAAATTCTTAATTTGACTATCCCCGTGGCAAGCCACGAGGATTTTGTTGATTAAAATTCTTTTTAATTGACATTTATTTGCTTAGAAAATCACTCCATACTATTTTTAACCGGAACACAAAGAAACGAAAAACGTATTTGGTTTCCTATTTCTTTTATGTCATTTATTCGATACGTGCCTACGATTTGAAATATTTATTGTATTTTCACATTTATATAAATTCAATCAAATGATAACATTTAGATTGTAAAACATTGACTTCATTGAATAAATCAATATCAAATCATGCGTGGGCATTCTTTATTTTTCTTGCGTTAACGATTATTTCCCATCAGGGGTTAACCCAGGAAACATTCTTTTCTTACACTCATCCACTACCGGATGCAGTGAACATCAATCCTGAACAGACTATTATTTTCAAGGTTTCGCAGGGATTCGATATCAATTCTATTGATAAGAATTTATTCTGTATTGAAGGCAGCAAAAGTGGTATTTCAGTCTGCGATCTATTGTTGTCTGATGATAAAATGACACTAATCGTAAAGCCCGTCTACCCTTTTCAAATAAACGAACAAGTACACGTTAGAACCCTTCGTGGGCTGGCAACCCGAAACGGGGTTTTGATCAGTCCGATAGATTTTCACTTCAGTATCATCAATCATGACAGGAATGAGCTTTTCCGCCGTTTGTATTCTATTCCGAAAGAACCAACAGAAGAAGAAATAAAGGAGATCAATGTGCAGTTGCCCAAATTAGCGACAAATGCCCTCCCCTCAGATTTTCCTGCACCAATCGTATCCTCGTACGGCCCGGCCGACCATGAATATTATTTCGTTAACCTCAACTGCAGGCTTACTTCTCTACCCTGGAATAAATTCATCTGCATTTTCGACAGCTATGGAACTCCGGTTTTCTTTGAGGAAGTAGAGATCAATTGTATCAACTTTCATCCTCTACAGAATGGTTCATTGTGCTACGCTACCAATCTGATAAATAACAGCGAAACTGAAAAGTATTATATCCTTGATGACCGCTACAATTTAATTGACAGTGTGAACACCGGGAACGGATACATACTGGATGCCCATGAAATGCTCTTGCTGAATAACGGGCATTTCCTGGTCATGTCATACGATCCGCAACCTATGGATATGAGTCTGGTTGTTCCCGGTGGAAATCCGAATGCTATTGTTACCGGTCTGATAATCCAGGAAGTGGACAACAATCAGAATGTATTTTTCCAGTGGAGAAGCTGGGATCATTTTGAAATCACAGATGCCACTTATGATGTTGATTTAACCCATTTGGCAGTAGATTATGTCCATGGGAATGCTTTCGAAATCGACTACGATGGCAATATCCTGCTCTCCAGCAGGCATCTGGACGAGATTACCAAGATCAGTATCAATTCAGGTGATGTTATGTGGCGATTTGGAAAAAACAGTGAGAATAATGCATTTTTGATTGAAGACGACCCCACGGGATTCACCCACCAACACGATATAGAACGCTTGCCAAATGGCCATTATACTGTTTTCGACAACGGGAACCTGAGAAGCCCAAAGTATTCTCAGGTATTGGAATATGAAATAGATCAAATTAACTATACAGCCAGGCTGGTCTGGTCATACCGCCATACCCCTGACATTTATGGAGGATCTGCCGGGAGTTTCCGGACTCAGGCAAACGGAAATAAGGTGATCGGCTGGGGGGGGACATTCCCAAATGCCATCACTGAAATAAATTCGGAAGGATATCTGATACGTGATATCAGTTTTCAGGATTATGTGAATTCTTACAGAGCCATTAAAGAAAGCTGGGAAACCAGTGTTTTTTCAACCCAGCCCGAATTGTCGTTCGGCAATTATTCAGGTTATGAAGGACTGAAGGAAAATCTGCTTTTCATTCAGAACAATACGAATGAAGCAATTAAAATCAATTCAATCCACAATCACAAACAGGAATTTCAGGTCCTGACTGAGCTTCCTTTTCAAATTTTCCCATATTCATACTATATTTTAAAGATCGGGTTCCAGCCTGTTCAATATGGGGATTATACCGACCGTCTCACATTGAATTACGACAATGCGGATACTTCCCGCAGGATCGCCAGGCAACTGGACCTTCTTGCAACATATCGTGATGATATCCCCGGAGTATGGTTTAATCCTCCTACCGGATCCAGCAATGTATCCCCAGATACCAGTATCCTGATAACATTCAGTGAATCCGTGATCAAGGCTATTGGAGGAGAAATCATCAATAGTGATATTCCCTTTCTTGTGGATCTAAAGGAAGTAAATTCCAGCGGAGCAAATGTGCCATTCAGCGGGACTATAAATGAAGAAAAAACGATCATGGAACTCATTCCGGATCAAATTCTGGATATAAACCAGGATTATTACGTTTGTTTAAAAGGAAAGCTTTTAACTGATTATGACGGAAACCTCATCTCCCTGGATGAGGAATGCTATTTCAAAACAGGTATCCTGAGCCATCTTCCCGAACAGGAGGAAAATATTGTTACCCTCTTTCCGAATCCTTTTAGTGATGCCATTACAGTCAGAAGTCAAGTTGAGGGTAATAAACAAATCAGCGTATATACCCTGGAGGGAAAGAAGGTTTATGAAAAACAACATTCCGAATCAATCATAACGATCAATCTCACAGATCAGAAGCAGGGCATTTATTTTATTCATATCCTGGACATTAAAAGTGGCGCCTCTATGATCGTCAAAACCATTAAAAGCGCCACTTCGCAATAGAATTCCTGCTTTTATGCCGGCATTATTCTTTATTCCACTCCGGAATCCTTCCCGGTGTCCAGGGAGCTCCCAGGGCATCCAATTCGGCTTCCAGCTCCTTGATATCAACTTCAGCAATTTTCCTGAGTTGCTCAAGGATTGGAGGAAATTCTTCAGCAAGGATATCATACATCTGCATCTGCGTTTCTGAAACCCTTGAAGTAGATCCCCAATGAGAATATACCAATGCCCCTATCCTGCCATTAATGGACGGAGGTGCAGGCCAATTTTCTTCCTGGCTGGCTTTCGGACTCTGGCCAGAGAAAGCCCAGTTAATATTGTCGAGTTCCGTTTCCAGTGCGGTGGCTCTTGCCAGCAATTCCGGTGATGCTTGAGGAGTATTGTTTATAGCTTGTTTCAGGTATTGAATCCTTTTGATCAGATCGCCATTAAGTTGTTCTGCAGCATAAATGGCCCTGGTTAATTTAGCAGTCTTTTGCTGAAAAGCAAGAAGCTCTGCGCGATCCGGGGCAGGCAAAGTCACATTGTTCAATACAACAGCATTGAAAGCAACAGGATCAACCAAATCTGTGATTTCTCCTCTTACCCATTGCGACAGGCTAACATAATATGTTCCCGGCATCACAGCCATCCCATCCCGATCATTGCTGGTAGGATTGTATTTGTCACCCCTGAGCCTGACATTGCTCATGGCAGGATAAGTAAAGTTCCAGGTGGTTCTGTTTAACCCTTTTGAGATAGGCTTATTGATCTTTCTTACGATATTGCCATCAGCATCCGTGATGGTAAAGATCATATAAGGCTTTACTTCATTTTCCTCAGCCCTGAGTTCATCCATTGTTGGCATTGGAATGGGCTCTTTGGCACTTCTCATCTTCCCTTGATAACGGTA
>CAZASJ010000091.1:0-11840 GCA_964487735.1 uncultured Bacteroidales bacterium
TTTCTATATCTTTAAGGAGAGTATAAACTTGATGGCCGGCAATGCTCATGCCGGCAACCGTTATATGCCAGTTAAAATAAAGACACAGAATTACTAAAACATACCATCATGAAAAAACTAATTCTATTTTGCATTTTGACTTTCGTGATTTCTCAAATGACATTTTCACAAGAATATGGCTGGACGAACATCAGTGCCAACCTGCCAGAATATGCTAACTATAATGATGTCCATTTTATTGGTGATGAAGGCTGGATAACCGGCTGGAATGATGGCTTATTATACACCCCGGACGGTGGTGAGACTTTTCAAATCCAAACACTCCCAG
This sequence comes from uncultured Bacteroidales bacterium, assembly GCA_964487735.1. GTDB lineage: Bacteria > Bacteroidota > Bacteroidia > Bacteroidales > B18-G4 > B18-G4. The sequence goes on from CAZASJ010000091.1 coordinate 329, forward strand.
AAAACTCAGGAATATCTTCCTCTGTTTTTATGAAAAACAACCAAAAAGGATATGTGGTGACTTTTTTAGGCGATATTCTTAAAACAAATGATGGAGGAACAACATGGACTACTTTGCATGAACCTGGCGGTGGATTCAACTCTGTTCATTTTCCACCCAATTCCAATACCGGGTATGCCTGTGGCAGTGGTGGTAATACTTGGTCATTTGATGATGTGAGCATAACAGATATTTCTCCACCTGCCAATGTATCAAATTTACAATCAATTTGTTTTCCAGTAAATAATGCTGATGGAAAAATATGCGGAGAAACAACCATTGCCAGATATAAAAACAATACCTGGGCTAACCTTCAATTCTATGACTGCACTATATTCTACAATTCAATCTTTTTTATTAATGATACAACTGGATGGTGTGTGGGCGTTGACGGAACAATTATCCATACTGTTGATGGAATCTCCTGGGTACTTGTAACAAGTAATACCACCAGAACCTTAAATGATGTATTCTTCATCAATTCTCTTGAAGGCTGGGCTGTAGGCACAGATGTACTTCTTCATTCAATTGACGGGGGAGAAACCTGGACTCAGGAATCAGCAAATCTAACTACAGGAAAAGAGCTAAGAGCCATTTATTTTACTGATGCAAATAATGGTTATGTCGTTGGAAACTATACTGTGTTAAAGTATGGAGCGGTTTCTGGAATTCGTGATAATATGGCTCCTATTGCATTTGAGGTATTTCCGAATCCGGTAAAAGACAAACTTCTAATAAAATGTTCTGACTTTAAAATGGAATGTGGAACTTTAGAAATACTGAGCATTGATGGAAAAAAGATCTTTAAAAGGGAAGTTGGACAAGGGAACGAAAATATTCAAATTGATGCAAGTCATTTAGAGCCTGGGATGTACTTGTGTAAAATCAGTACTGACAAGAAGAGTACGACAAAAAAATTGATAAAAGAATAACCGGCATATAACACATGATCATAAAGCATCCCGAGGACTCGGGACGCTTCATAGCCAAAACCGTTATGCCTTATATCCTAAAACAATTAATATCATGGATAAAATAAAACATGCTTTAATAGCAATAGGGTTTTTCGGTTTTCTTGTCAGTTGTAATCAAACTACAAACCCAGAAATAGACCAAGCTGAATTTGTTAATAATAAGCATTCTGTTTCAATTGATGGATTATGGCGATGTACACCGGAGACAGTACATAAATTTCCGCACGGAACACTTGAGTACATAATCCAAATCAACGGTGATGCTTTCGGAAAACTAACAGCACGAGGCTGTTTTCTTTGGGATAAACGTTTTTACGATTATTGGGAGTTTAAAAGTGTTCAATTCATAGATTCTACTAATCAGTTGGTGCTTGTTGACAATGAAGGCGGTATTTATAAGGGTTTAGTTGACAAAAAGAAAGAAATTATTCAGGGAGTTGCTTGCTGGGGCGATGAAGAGGATATCGATAAAATTGATTTTGTACGTGATAAAGATATTAATGTAAACAAATTATTTATTCCCTATCCTCCCAGACCGGATGGCAGTATAAAATATATTTATCATCAACCTGAACAAATTGATGAATATTTGAATACTGCTTCGATATTCGAATTTATAAAGGACTCCACTTCCTTTTACAGCTTAATGGAAGGAATCATAAATCAAAAATTCGGGCGCTTGGAATCTTTTTTAATTATCAAGGACCAAAAGCTTATACTTGAAGAGTATTTTTTTGGCTACGATAAAACTCAACTGCATTATATTAATTCTTGCACAAAAAGTATAACCTCATTGTTGTTAGGAATAACATTGGAACGTCGTAAAAAACTTAATATCGATCAACCGGTTTTTAATTTTTTCCCGCAATATGATTCATTAAAAACCCCGCAAAAAGAGCAAATCACACTTAAACATGTTTTAACCATGACTTCCGGACTTCCGGATGATGATGATTTTGAGATACATGGTCCTGACGACCTGGTGAAACAAATGCTCAATCAGCTATTAGAATCCACTCCGGGGGAGAAATTTAAATACAATAATAATTGTACAAATCTTATCGGTAGCATAATTAATACACTTGAAAAAAAACAAGCTGATGAATTTGCAAAAGAAGTTCTGTTCAACAAACTGGGCATTTCAGAATTTTATTGGAAAAAAGAAAATGGTATGCTTCAATGTCATAATGGTCTTCATATGTATCCAAGAGATATGGCTAAAATAGGTTTGTTGGTTTTAAATAATGGTTATTGGAATGGTGAACAAATTGTTCCAGAAGAATGGATCGATATCTCAACAAAACCACATATTGCCGAAAGTGAATTCTTCGACTATGGATATCAATGGTGGTGCAGGTCAAAACAAAATACACCTTGGTGGAATAATCCGGTACAAGGTGGAAAAACTGAACACAATATGACTTTAGCCCTTGGTTATGGTGGACAGTTTATTATGATCATCAAAGACCTGAATATGGTTATTATAACAACATCATCTGATAATAATGAAAGTAACGGTATGTGGCTTACAAAAGTTCCGATGGTGATTGAAGAAGCTGTACCATTGTTTGAGTAAAAATACAAGGCATAACATTGCATAAAACACAATGGATCAGGCTTGTTGTTGCGGTATTATAAACCAATAATTCCGTACTTGGTAATGTGAGTGGTGATGCTGCATTTGTAGCAGTGAGTGCAACCCTGGGGGCCATAAATCCTTTTGTTGTAGATTTTACATCCATCATCGCCCCGCTTGCCGGTGTAGTATAATTTGCATCGTCGGTTACAATGACTCCCTGTCCTTTCAGGATACCTGTTAGCATTAAGGGAAAGATCATTATCATAAAAGTTTGAACGTATTTTTTCATAATCATATAATTTGTTTGAACGTGGTGTGTGAAAAAGTTATAAGAGCAAAAAGGTAATATAAAAAATCAACATCCGCTGGTGCGGTTCTCATGATTCGCGCCAGCGGGCTATTCATTGTCAACTGTCAACCATCAACTACTGATTAACTTGCTGCGCTCGCAGACCTCGTTGGCGAATCTCCCGATTGTGCCCGGGGAGATAGGGTTTCTCCTTTTCCACGAGGGAGGAAAACTTCGAATATCAAGCTCTTATTATTTCTAATATGGACAAAACTACCCTTTCGTAGATGAAATACTACTAAACATTGATTTTATTTGGTAACAAATGAATTAGAATGTGCCTTTGCTGTAAATATAACCTTCAATAAGTTTTAGAAAGGCAGATATGTTGAATATAGATTCGTTCGAGACTATAAGTCTCCAGGAAATGGATGAAGTAAAACTAATGAATCGAACCGATCATAAATATTGGTTTTCATTGTCGGAATTGCAAGCTTTACTCGATTCAATTAATAAACAATATTTTTTATTGCATATTAATGGAGATTTTCAAATACCCTATTCCACAACCTATTTCGACACATTTAAAAATAAGATGTTTATCGCCCACCATAACGGGAAATTGAACAGATATAAGATACGCAAAAGAATATACTTGAATTCGGGAATTGGGTTTCTTGAAATAAAATTTAAAAGCAATAAGGGGCGCACAATAAAAAAACGGATTCCAACGGATATAACAGGCAATCCGTTTACCGACAATGAAGAATCCTTTATACAATCAAATACCCCATACAGTGCCGATGACCTGAAAATATCCTTGCAAAATAATTTTACCCGCTTAACGCTGGTAAATAAAAATTTTAAAGAGCGTTGCACAATAGATTTGAATCTTGAATATAAAAAAGAGGACAAATGTGTTGCTCTGGACAAATTGGTAATTGTTGAGATAAAATCGGAGGGGAATTCAGAAATATCCGCACTTAAATTGGCATTACGAGACCATCGTATAAAGACCAAAGGCTTTAGTAAATACTGTGTTGGACGTTCAGTAACAGATAATGGGCTTAAGCGGAATGCTTTTAAAAACAAAATCAGAAATATTGAAAAAGTAATCAATACAAAAAGAAAACTATACATCATAAACTAAATTAATATAATCAAGATGCTCCTATCAGAAGAAATAGTAAACTCAACTACCGAGATCATTTCCGAAGTTATTTCCTGGGAAGATCAATTCCGTTTTTTAGGGATCAAACTTATTAATATGAGTGACTTCAGTGATTTGATAATCAGATTCACATTAAATACCCTGCTTATTTTTATTGTCGTCCATTTTATTTATGCCAAAACCAGCAAGCGTAAAGATTTCTATTTTAGTTATTTAGCCATTGCAATTATTGTTTTCTTTTTAAGTTCATTGCTGAATAATGTTAAACTGGAATTGGGATTTGCACTTGGGCTCTTTGCTATTTTTGGAATTATCAGATATCGTACCGATGCAATTCCGATTAAGGAAATGACTTACCTGTTTGTTATTATTGGAATTTCTGTAATAAATGCGCTTGCCAACAAAAAGGTAAGTTATGCTGAATTGCTGTTTACCAATACGGCCATTGTATTCGGGCTTTGGATTCTTGAAAAAAGATTAATGCTGAAACAAGAGCGGTCAATAAAGTTGATTTATGAGAAAATTGAAAATATACATACAACGAATGAGGATATATTATTGGCTGATTTGAAAGAAAGAACGGGTATCAACATCGTGCGTTACGAAATTGAGAAGATAGATTTCTTAAAAGATATAGCAATAATCAGGCTTTATTTCAATGTAAACGAATCAAAATAGTTGGGTGAAAAACATGAAGAATATTAGAAAAACATATTTACTGGTTCTATGCTTTCTGACTATTGGGACGCAAGTATATACACAGGATGTTGAAAACGATTTTGAATACCGTACGTCCGTTAAGATATCGTTCAAGCCTCTGAAGAAATTCAAATTAAATTTCACCCCTGAGATTCGATTTAATGAGGATTTTTCGGTTGATCAGTATCAGCTTGAAGCAGAGGTGGTCTATAAACCGATAAAATTATTATACCTGAGCGGTGGGTACAGATTTTTGGTCAACCCCAGGATTGAAAAGGAGACAGAATATCTTCACAGATATGAAATAGGTGCGGCTCTAAAGAAGGACTTCGACAGGTTTATGCCTGAACTAAGACTTCAATTTACCAATTATGCCGATGATGATTCTGATAACAAGTATTTAAGATATAAGGCAGCTCTAGGCTACAATATAAAAGGCTGTCGCTTAACACCAGCGCTGAGCGTTGAATTATTCCAGCAACTATCAGATAATATTTTGTACAAAGTAAGGTATAAACTAGCGCTGGATTATAAGGTATTAAAAAACAACTATATAAAGGCTAGTTACAGGCTCGATTATTACATTCATAAAGATAAAAACAAGCATATTTTTAGTTTAGGTTACAAAATAACATTTTAGAAAGATGAGAAGACATATTTTAATTTATACAATTCTGATATTACTAATGGTAATCGTTGCCGGTTGTCGGAAAACTGATATGTATGATGATATTACAGGAATTGTTTCTGATTATTCAGATTGGACGGAAGCAACACATGGCAATATTTCATATCCTGATTATTCGGTGGTTTTTGAACAAAATACTGTTTTGCGGTTCGATATAGAGATAAGCAGTACTAACTGGTCGATCATGCAGTCGGATTTGAGTGAACAATTAGGAAATTCGGGTGGCCCCGGTGGCCCCGGCGGTGGAAACTTGGGTTCCTCTGACTATGATTTGGTTTGGGTTCCTTGTGAATTCATATTTAATGGTATAGAGTGGTATAATGTAGGGATACGCTTTAAAGGTAATTCCAGTCTTCTGTCGGCTTACATATCCGGCAACAATAAGCTATCCTTCAAACTTGATTTCGATGAATTTGAAGATGATTATCCGGAACTTAAGGATCAGAGGTTCTATGGTTTCAAACAACTCAACCTTAATAATAACTTTGATGATGCTTCACTAATGCGGGAGAAAGCAGGAAGCGATTTATTCCGCAAATTCGGTTTGGTGTCGGCCCAAACCACATTTTGTGTTATTTATGTCAATCACGGGAATGGCCCACAGTATTATGGTGTATATACCCTGGTAGAAGAGGTTGACGATACGGTTCTGGAAAGCCAGCTCAACAACGATGACGGAAATCTTTATAAGCCTGATGGTGATGCTGCCAGTTTTGCTTCAGGCACATTCGATGCCTCCGAAATGGAAAAGAAAAACAATGAAGAAGAGAACGATTATTCAGATGTGGAATCACTTTATAATATCATTAATAGCTCTGACAGAATAAGTAATATAGAAAAATGGAAATCTGACCTGAATTCAGTTTTTAATGTAGATTGGTACCTGAAATGGCTCGCTGCAAATACAGTGATGCAAAATTGGGATACCTATGGTAAGATGACACACAACTATTATTTATATAACAATCCGGATAACAAAAAACTAACATGGATCCCATGGGATAATAACGAAGCTTTACAAGATGGTAAGATGGGAAACGCTTTGAGTTTGTCGCTAAGCGAGGTTGGAAACGATTGGCCATTGATTAGGTATATTATGGATGTTGATGATTACGAAGAAATTTATAAAGCATATGCACTTCAGTTTATAGAAGAGGTTTTTATACCTTCAGACATGATCACAACATATACCAATTACTATATGCTTCTTCAGGAATACGCATACGCTGAAGAATCCGGTTATACATTTATTAATTCCAATTTCGATCAGGCCGTCGAAACCCTGAAAACACATGTGCAATCAAGAAATAGCGCTGTTCTTGTGTACATTAATTAACAATAGCATATATCGGAGTCAATGAACCCTTATAATCGGGAATATTTGGATATCCAATTTTATAAACCCGGGTAACGCACCTTTCATATCTCCCGCTGGCGCGAATCTCCCGCCTAGAATCCGAGCGAGCGGGGAAAAATGGTGTTATTAACTTCAGGCACTTTAGCTCACTCCAAACTTTAGTCACCTCACAAGCAGGATTAGCTTCGCTGCGCTCGCTGATCCTTTTTGCGCGGGGTCCTACAAAATAACTATGCTCATCGGGAACCTAAAATCCGTGCGAGCGTTAGGGCACAATTAGAAAATTTTGTATTACTTCAAGTTAGTATTCAGTAAGTATATGAACATTTTTATTTATCCTGTTGTTTCTAAATTAACACTCATGAAATTATGGAACTTAAAAATGGATCTAAAGGTGCTGAAGTAAAACAAATACAAACCTTTTTAGGCTTGAAGGTTGACGGAGATTTTGGCAAAGACACAGAAGCAGCAGTGAAAAAATGGCAAGCGGAGAATGGCTTAACAGCAAATGGAATAGTTGATTCCATAACATGGGCTAAAATGCAGCCGACATCTACAGATACCTCCGAAAGATTCTATGAGACGAATGAAGGGCTATCTATAGAAACACATTTCCTGCCTAAAGGAGAATACAAGGAGGGTCCGACAAATAAAGAATTCCTGTTTTTACATCACACTGCTGGTTGGGATGACCCCTACAAAGTCATTGATGCATGGGATAGAGACAACAGTACTATCGCTACGGAATTTGTGATGGGCGGACAGTCAATATTGGGTAACAGGAATGAATTTGATGGAAGAGTAATTCAAGCTTTTCCGCAAGGAGGATATGCCTGGCATTTGGGAAAGAATGGTTCGCAATACATGCACGAACATTCTGTAGGTATTGAAGTGTGCAATTTTGGCTATCTGGAAGAAGGTGGTCACCATAAATGGGATAATACAAACAAACGAAAATTTTGGATTGAGAAAACACCAGGAAAGCTTTACACTTACGTGGGTACTGAAGCGGTAGTTTCGCAAGCAGTAAAGTTAGCCGAACCCTTTAGAGGATACCATTATTGGCACCGTTATACCGATGAACAGATAGAAAATCTGCGCCAGTTTATTTTGTTCATAGCCGAAAGAGATAGCATTGATGTACGAGTGGGATTGGTTCAGGAAGTGAAAAAACATGGAGCAAAAGGGTTTGAGTTTAACGAGGATGCCTATAATGGAAGAATAAAAGGAATGTGGACACATACAAATACGCGAAAAGATAAAACCGACATGTTTCCACAACAAGAACTTTTAGATATGCTGGTTGCTTTGTAAAGACAAATAAATTTGAAAGCCGCTACAATTATTTTTAGCGGCTTTTTTGCTTTAAATTCAATGGCTCTTACCACATTTTTGCGGTTTATACCTATTTCAGCATATAAGTTTAATATCTTAAGAATAAAAGTGCTTTACAATATGTAAAAGGCATTAAAACGACCTTTTTCACTCAATAATATTATTCTATTGGGAAACAGTTTGGGGAAATAGAATAATGAACAGAGGAATCCCGAAAAAGAGTTCCCCAACTTTAACATATCGTTAACATAATTATGCTTGATTGTTATGCTTTCGGTGACTAATTTTGCCAACAGCTTCTTATTCAATACCATATAGAATTAAATGGAATGAAAAATATTCCAGGATTATTTAGTACCATCGTTACCAAATTTAAATCTTTGTTTATGGATGACATGAACGTAAGTCATGAAACAGAGGACACTGTTCCCGAAGAAAACCCAAACACGGCTGAGCAGAACCTGGAAATAAACCCACGCCCCATTGCAAAAAAAATGACTCCCACCTCGGCTTTCTTTGCCTTCTTTAATGGCATGGGTATCGGTTTGTTGTTAGGTATGTTGCTCGGTTTATCAATTTCGCCTGTCGTCAGTGGCATGATTGCCACGCTATCATCATTGCTTGCAGTACTGCTCGGGCTAAACGAAAAGTTACTCGATCCAATGAAGAGCTTGCGTATTGGTGCATTCGGCCTTTTTGCTGTGGCTGGTATCCTCGGAGGAATGTATATACGCGCAAACAGTCCATTCACACCATCATTACTGGATAAGAAAAATGAATACGTCGCATTGGGATATGATGATGCGGAAGCCAGGAGCTTCATCACCGGATTCATACAATCCGATACCGGCAAAGTCCGCAGGGAAGCGAATGTACTATACTCCTCCAGCGTGGACATTGGTGCCTGTGATGTGCTCATTTATGCTTCCGAAGACCAGAATGTTGTCGAAATTGTAAATACTTTCAGCAAAGCCGGAGGCACATGGGAAGAATTAGCAGTCACCTTTAATAAAGATCTGCCTGAAGAGATTGTTGGGCTATCCCTGATCACTGTCAGGGATTGCTTTTGCGGCCTGACTTCTTCCAGGGAAGTTATAATGACCAACCTGCCTGAAATAAGAAAGTTGAATGATAGCAACACCCTGGATCAAATTGAGTCGGTACTGTCTTCCGATGCATCCGGAGATAATTGGAAAGCTATTGTGAAGAATATAAATGAAAGAATCCCAGTAGTTAACCGTAAAGACGTATACCTGTCTACTATAAAAGTACTGAGCCATGAATAAAAAAAGCTTTTTGATTGTCCTGTCCCTATTTTGGGGTGTCAGTATGTTTGCTCAATTTAATCCCTCTGAAATTAGAAAATCAATTGTAAGGGTTGAAGTATATGATATTCCCAATAAAAACCCGAATGTCTGTACCGGATTTGTATGGAAAGAAAAAGCTTGGGTCGTAACCTCACTTCATGCCATGAACCCCAAAGGAAAGATCAGGGTGCTATACCTGAACAATTCATACAGAGACTTTAAAACTAAGCCGATCCATGTCTTGAAAAAGGCGGATCTTGTCATCATAGAGATCCAACCAGATGAGATTGATGTGCCGGCCGGGGTCGTTGCCCTGGATTCGTACAGCACTAATCAAACTAGTCTGGGATCAGATCTTATTGCTATGGGATACAACAGCGGGGCCCTCGGCAGTTCTACAAGGACAATGAAGAGAGGAAACGTTGACCCGGAAACCCTAAAGTGGCTTATTCCAAGCAAAGACCTTGCTTTGCTGGGACAAATTGGATTTCCCGCAGTGGACCTGCCCATCTTTTACATGGAGGGTAGCCTGCTGCCAGGCTTTTCAGGATCTCCGGTGTTCAACAAGTCCGGACAACTTGTTGGTATTGGTGATGGTGGTCTGGAGAAAGGAGCCAGCAACGTAAGCTGGGTGATCCCTGCAAAGTACCTGGACGAGCTTGAAAACTCATCAGACCAAATGCCAACCAACTTTGACCAAATAGCGCTTCTGTTCTCAGCAGGTGTTTCAAGCGAATCACTGCCCGGGATAGTAAAATCAAATGATCCGGCTGAGTTCGATCCGGAGATTACATTTCTTACAGAACCTGCAGACGGAATGTATGTTGATTATTATATGCCCGTTATGGCTGGTGACTTTGAATTCTATCCTATGAAAAACAGGTCGATTGATGAGATGGCAGAAACCTCAGAAAGTCCCGATGAATTGTATACTATCTCTGATTTTGTAGAAGCATTTAATGTTCGCCTCGATTATGATGATCTTCGATTTGATATTTATGAGGACATCTTCCATGGGGTCATTATCGCAGCACCGGAAGGCAAAGAGCTGTATTATGATGATGAAACCGGCATCTTACAGGTTGACTACAGTATGAATAATAATGTTGACCTCTTCTACCTGGGATGGGCCGGAGATAATACCCAAACAGATTTTGAGCTCTTCCAACAGGAGGTAATCAATTATATAACACCCTATATTGAGAATTTGTGGGGTGTGAGTAAGTTCAAGGTGAATCAGGAATTTTCCTATTGGATGGAAATGGAAAATGACCGGAAGATTGCAAACATCCTGCTCGACAGCGAATATTTCGAAGACCCTGAATTCGGCGGCCTTAGCAATGTTTACCTATACATTACAGTATTGATGAGCAATGATAAGTCATTCATCAGTGTTGCATCTTTTGTGATGTCGGATGAACAATTAAAAAATGCTGATCAATTTGGCTTGAATTGTTTAGGTCAGGGAGACGAGAATACGAACTGTGCCTATTTCAATTCTCTTGTAAAAGTATTTTCTGCTGCCCACCTCTCAACTTTTGCGTGGTAACATCTTCGTACACATAAAAAAGGCGACACATAATCTTTGCATCGCCTTTTAAGAATATTTTATTTATGAAATTATTCTGCCTTCACGAATATCGCTATTAAAGGTTAACAGCCATTGATTAAGCTGAGCATAAGGAAGGTTCCCCGTTGGTGGTAAATATTCTATATTACTGGGTAAAAGTCAAGTACAGACTGTGATCTCTCCCTTTGCTCTGCACGATATTCCCTCCATGGATTAGACTACGTTCGCTAATCTGTAGAGTAGGGAGAATAAATATCAGAGGAACACCCCTTCGTCCATCGTCTGCTTAAGCTTCAGCGAAAGCAGATTGGCTTCGTGTTGCAAAGCAAGGAAAAAGAATTGTGAATGATTTGGAATTTGGAGTTTGATGGTTTGGTGCTTAACTGACGGGGGTCCTTCTGTCCCCCGAGTGCTCAGGCTTCCTCAGGATGACCGGCACAAGCAACAGACTTTTTTTGATAGGGCAGACAAGCATTTATGGATGAATTGAGAAGGCTTGTTCTT
>CAZASJ010000092.1:0-9621 GCA_964487735.1 uncultured Bacteroidales bacterium
ACTAAGAATTAATAATACATTTAATGGAGAGAATATTACAGCAAGTTTCCGACTAATATTAGTCGGACTATTTAAGAAAGTCGTTATCGCGAATCAGCTTGCTTTAATAGTCAATGGAGCATATGCAAATATTGATAATTCGGGTGGATATCCCCTGTGGATTGTGCTAATTCTACAACCTTTATATCTGTATTTCGATTTTTCCGGATATACAGATATCGCCTTCGGAATTGCCAGGGCATTTGGAATTGAATTGAGACCTAATTTCAACAGGCCTTTTATGTCAGAAAGCATGACGGAATTCTGGAAGCGCTTTCATATTTCCCTGTCCTCATGGTTTCATGATTATGTATTCATCCGTACAAACTACAAGTACAGAAAATGGGGAATGAAAGCCACCATTTTTGCCCTGTTTCTGACCTGGGTATTGTTTGGAATCTGGCATGGTGCAGGATGGAATTTTATGTTACTGGGCTTCCTGCAGGCACTGGCTATCTATTATGAGTTTACAACTAAGAAATTCAGAGTAAGGATATTTTCGAACCTGCCTGATTTTTTCAAAGCATGGTCTGGAAGGATAATCACTTTCCTGTTCTATGGTACAAGCCTGGTTTTCTTTTTTGCACCCGATATAAATTCAGTATTTACTTTTTTCACAAATTTACCAATATCAGGTAATGACCTGCCGGAAGGAATAATAAGGGCAGAAATATTCCAGTTGGTTTTAGTTTTTATTTTTATATTTCTGCTTTTTGAGGTTTTAAAAAATGACTTCAGTAATATATTCAATAAGATTGAATCGTACTGGCTAAGCAACAATATCATTAACATGATCTTCAGATGGGCTGTATACTATATTTTAATTACAATAATTATAGTATTTAGTCATGATGTACAACAATTTATTTATTTTCAGTTTTAAATGAGAAAATTTGCGATAAAACTTCTTTTGTTTGTTGTCATCTTTTTGATTTTTGATAAGATGTTTATCATTGTAGCTCATTTTTCAGCTGAAGCTGAAGTTGACAAAAGGCTTGAGTACCTGGTAAATGGTGAAGTGAATAAAGACATCATTATCATAGGTTCTTCAACCGGCAGCAGGGATATTCTAGCCTCACGGATTGAAGATGCCACAGGGCTTTCGACCTATAATTTATGTTACCCGGGATCAACTGTTGAATTTCATGAGTTCATCTTGAGAACCCTCGTTAAATTTAATGAACTTCCTGAAATTGTCATGTTGGTTGTTGATGATGATATTGAGTTTTTAGATCATAAACCAAACACTTTTCGTAAAGACCGGCTCTACCCGCTGGTTAAGTATCAATATATCTGGGAAGAGTTGTCAAAACGGGAAGACAGGGATAAATTGTTTTCTAATTTTATCGTTCTGAACAGGTTAAATAAATATAATTTCGATCTCCGTAAGAAGAGGTTCAGGGCCATAGATACCATCCAGGATTGCGGTTCAATGCCAATTGTCTGGAAGCCTGATAACATGCATATTGAATATGACCCAAATGAAAAGCCCTATGCTATAAGTGAGGAGCTGCCTGAAAAAGTGGAGGCATACAAAAGTTTAATTGAAACCTGCAAAATAAATAATATTAATCTTATTGTTGTCTTTCCTCCAATTTACAAGACTTTTAGCGGATCATTTGAAAAAAGGATAAGGCAATTAGGCGGTGAGGGAGTGTTTTATTATTTATATAACAAAGAAAACCCTGTCTACCTCAATGAGGATAATTATTTTGACAAGCATCATCTAATGAAGAATGCTGCAATTGAATTTACAGGAGAGCTAATTATTTACCTGAATGATTTGCTTGACAATGAGATTCATATTGATAACTGAAAACTACATCTTTTCACCGGATGGCAGAGTCTTATTCCCGTTATTATCAATAACATCAATTATCCTGTTAAACAAAAGTGGAACTACTCTTCCGGCAAACTCATCGTTGGGATGAGAATCTCTTGAGGATACTGCATACTGCTCTTTAAAGTATAAGTCTCCTTCAGTCTGGAGGCTGTAAAAGTCCCATATATAAATATTATCGCCGGGCACATCCCATTCATCGGTAACCCATTCAAAAAATTCTTTTGCCCTTAAGGCCTTTTCCTCGGAGGTAACTGCTTCAACCAAGGCAGCCCCGGTCCAAAGGATGAATTTAGTGTCAGGGAATTCATGCAGTTTATCCCTGAGCGCTAAATACTGCAACTTATAATTTGATAAAGTCTTGATATCAGAGTTGATGTCCGGAATGTCAAGGTCAGCTTGAATATCACTTACGGGAAAACAATGCTTGAACATAATAAGCTGGTATTCCTTTGTAAGCATTTCCAGGGTCGATTCCTTCATAAAAGGCTCTTCCCCGGCGTTTTTCACCCAGATATTATAATAGTCAAAGGGGTAATTATTCCATCCATAAGGTGATTGTTTTGGAAATGCTTTTTCACTGATGGCGTAATTCGTATCATATTCTTGGTTGAATTCTTTAAAAAACTGTTTTAAAGAATGTCCACCACCTTTCCAGATAACACCCCCTGTACTGTGATGAAGAAAAAGAATGTTCATGTATGGCGATTTTGATCCCTGTCCGCATGAAATGGCCAGAATACTAATTAATAATATGGCGAATATTCCTGTTATTTTTTTCATAATAAGTAGATTTTATAATTTTCAATTATCAAGAATAGGAAACGATTCTTATTCATAACACCGTTTTCTTCAGGATAATAAGATAAAGTTACAATATCTTTTTGATCAGTTATAATAATTTTTTTGCCTGTAATTGCCTTATGCTTACTTACCTGTTGCAGTAAAAGTCATATTGTCTTTTATATCAAAAACCTGGGGAATTTTATACAAAGCCAGGTGTTTCGAGCAATGCTGTTTGATAAGTTCTCCGGATATAGTGTCTTTAAAATCTTTCCTGACAACGATACTTGCTTTCAGGCTTTCTCCCTCAATCTCATCATCAATACTGCATATCTTGCAGTCTATCACACCTGGAATTTCAAGTATCACGGCTTCAATTTCCTTTGGGCTCACCCGTTTACCCCTGACCTTAATAATCTCCTTTAAGCGTGCTGTTATATAGATATAGCCATCTTCATCAATGGTCCCCAGATCCCCGGTATAGAGCCATCCGTCCCTCAGTGTTTTTTTCGTGCCTTCCTCATCGTGGAAATAGCCCATCATAATGTTATCTCCCTGTGCGATTAGCTCACCTGTTTCCCCGGGTTTAATTTTTTCACCCTTTTCATTTACCACCTTCAGTGTAACTCCCGGAATCCCTTTCCCCATAGAACCTTTTCGCTTTATATATAATTCGGGTGGCAGCCATGATAACCTTGCAGTGGCTTCAGTCTGACCGTACATTACAATGAATTTTACTTCAGGATGGGCCTCTCTGAACTCATCTATAAAAACTGTGGCAAGTTTACCACCTGCCTGTGTTACATACTTAAGATCAGGGAAGGTAGTCTGCTTGAATGTATCGGATTTTCTGAGCAGTATCTGAAAATGACTTGGAATACCTGCAAATCCGCTGCATTTGTATTCTAATAGGTCGTTAATAAGCTTTCCAAGGAAAATAAATGAATTATTGAATACGATCGATCCACCAACCCTCAGATGTGTATGAAGCAGTGATAATCCGTAACAATAGTATAATGGAAGAACAACAAGCATCCTGTCATCGGAAGTTAACTCCAGGTATTCCACGATTGAGCTTGTATTGGCAATAATATTCTTATGGGAGATCATAACACCTTTTGGCAGCCCGGTTGAACCCGAAGTGAAGATTATCTCTGCACAGGCCTCACTATCTGTGTCATAATTGAAGTCGGTTTCATGATAATCCTCAATCCCCGAAATATCGGATGGCAGTACGCAATTGAAATCACCTAAAGATAATCGGTTCCTAAGGTTATCGGTTAGCAGGATCATAGATGGTTCAGTCAAAGCAGCAATAGAATCAAAATTATCTTTCTCAATCCCGGGATCGAGAGGGATACAAACATTTTCTGACTTGATAATGGCCAGGTATGCTTTAAGCATAAAGAGGTTGTTAACGGAAAGAATCATGATATTCATCCCCATTCCAACTTCATCCCTTATCCATGAGGCTAGTTTTAATACTTCATTATGGAGTTCTCTATAGGTAATTTCTTCTTGTCCTAGCAGAAATGGTTTTTCAAGCTTGGAAGTGTGTTCAAAAAAATAATCAATCGCATTCATACTATCCAGGAATAAAATACATGCTTCAGTTTCTTTACCCAGATAAAGTTCTATATGGGCAAATAATACAAACTAAGAACTATAATAAGCACGTATTGGTGATAACCTCAAATATTCTGTTGTTTTCCGTTTTCTCTCAAAATTACGAAACAGTGCTTCAATGCGTTCCACGGTCTCACCCATAACTTCAGCCACCTCAGCTGCCGGATATCCGTTCTCGAACCCATACCAGTATATGTCCATAAGGTCATAGGGAAGCTGGTAAAAGAATTCCTCCTGGGTTTGCTCAGCTGTGTATGTATCGGTTGTTGGTGTTCTGTCCATAATATCTTTCGGAACACCAAGAAATTCAGCTATCTGGTAAACCTGTGTTTTATATAGATTTCCAATTGGCATCACATCTGCTCCTCCGTCACCATATTTTACAAAGAAGCCTTGCTCCTGTTCATGTTTATTAGGAGTGCCAATAACTGCATAATGGAGCTTCTCAGCGTGATAATATAGCATCGACATCCTTGCGCGTTGCTTAAAATTCGAAGCTGCTACTATCTGCAGATACTCATCCCTGGGCAGCATTTTATGTTTCTCTGTTCCATCAGGTTTCACTATTGTCAGGGTAAAAACCGGGGGAAGGTTAGAAAAAAGTCCACCCAGTTTAATGCCTATCTTCATCTTATAGCTTGCAGGATTATACTCAGGGAAAACCTTTGAGACAGCCTCATCACGTCGCTCGTAACATTGAAAACCTAAAAGAGTATCGGTTATCTCTTCTTTTATTGCTTCCACTCCGTATACCTGAGCAAGCTTGCGTGCCAAGTCCTCACTATCGGGACTGGAGTCTTTTTCAGGCAGCATGACAGCAAGAATCTTTTCAGGGCCAAAGGCTTTAACAGCAAGAGCCAGGCATACCGAAGAATCAATACCCCCACTGGCACCTATCACTCCACCGTTGCGTTTCAACTTATGTAAAACATCCTCCTGCATCTTATGAACGATACTGACAACTGCAGCTTCAACGTCTTCAAGTAGTATTATATCTTTTGAAAAAGGTTTTTGGGGTGACATATTTTCTGGGTTTTATTCGTTAAAAGTCTTCAACTATTTTCAGGTTTTTTAATTCTGGTGTATGAAATTCATCATGATTGCTTTCGATAAACTGATGATAAAGGAGGTGTGTTGAAATGACAACGGCAAGCACCATATTATCCATTTCCGAAGCTGCTCCTGCTTTTTCTATTTTATTATAGAATGGTCGCAGGGTTTCCATATTAAAGACACCGACCTTTTTTGTGTATTCATCCGATAACATATCTCTTACGTACTCAGGTGCATCAGCCGACATAAACACACTGCTGATAGGTGCCCGATAGGGCTGTTTGGGCCGTTTAATGATCCTTTCAGGGATTCTGTTTTCCATAAGCTTTTTAAGAAGGAATTTTTCGTTAAGACCTTTTAGCTTAAAATCTGCCGGCAGACCGGCACAGAATTCAATTACCCTGTAATCCAGGAAAGGGTATCTGCCCTCAACAGAGTTTGCCATTGCCATCCTGTCTCCCTGGGAAGACAGAAGATAACCCGACATAAATATTGTGGCCTCAAGCCATTGAGATTTGGCCAGGGTATCCCAGCTGTCAAATCCTCCGGGTAATTGCTTTGAAAGCAGGCTCAGCGGTGAATAATCCTTAAGGCCTTCCTTCAAATCTGGTGAGAAGTGTTTTTTAATATGGTTTGAATTATTCCATCTAAGCAGATGAGAATAGAACGGATTGTCGATATCATCAAGTTTATACCCGAAAAACATCTTCAGGATGCTGGTGTTAGCATTTCGAAGATGAGGAATATCAGGATATAATTTCTTAAGTAAAAGAGGTCTTAATGATGATCCGGGTTGTGAAGCCCAGAATCTACGTATTTTTGCTTCCCTGAAGATATTATATCCTGCCAGCATTTCATCAGCACCCTCCCCTGTTATGACCACCTTAATGTTGTTATCCCTGACGAGCTTCGAAAGCATCATCATGGGAGCAGGGGCTGTTCTGGTTATGGGAGTTTCTGCATGCCATACAACATTTGGAAAGTAGTTGGCGATATCCCGGGCAGAGCAACTGATCGATTTGTGATTTGTATTGAAATACTTCACGGCTTCTACCTGATAGCTGCTCTCATCAAATACCTTATCCTCAAATCCTATAGAAAAGGTATTCAGCACACCGGGTTCAATGTCTTTAATATACCTTACGGTAGCACTGGAGTCAAGACCTCCACTCAGATAAGCTGCCACCTCAACATCTGCTCTTAACCTGAGACGCACTGCACTGCTCAAAAGTTCATTAAATTGTTCTAATGCATCATCGAACGAAAGCTTCTCATGCTTGTTGCTGAAATCCAATTCCCAGTACTTCTCTATTTTCAGCCCATCCTTGTTAAATACCAGAAAATGACCGGGAGAGAGTTCAAAGATATCCTTAAAGGCAGTATTTGGCGTTATTGCTGTCCAGAAGGTATATATCTGAGCCAGGCTTTCAGCTTGAAGTTCACGCTTAATTGATCTTTGCCGAAAGAGAGATTTTATTTCCGAAGCAAAAGAGAATACACCATTGGTAATATTATAAAACAGGGGTCGAATTCCAAGCCTGTCGCGGGCAATAAACAATTCTTCATTCTGCTTATCCCAAATGGCAAATGCAAATTGCCCATTCAGCTTATCCAGGCATTCTTTTCCGTACTTTGAATATAGCTGAACCAGAACCTCTGTATCGGATTGGGTTCTTAGTTTGCAGCCATCTTTTTCCAGTTCCTTACGTAGCTCTTTAAAATTAAATATTTCTCCGTTAAAGACAATCCAGTATCTCTCAGTCAGGTCAGAAAGAGGCTGTTGTCCGCTTACGAGATCTATGATGCTTAATCTGACATTTCCCATGGTAGCATTTTGAGAATGATAGATACCACATTCATCCGGTCCTCGGTAAGATATGGATTGCAACATTGATTTAACAATATCAACCTTATTCCAATTCGTATGAAAATCTACTATGCCTGCTACGCCGCACATGCTTAATTCATTAATTTCCTCATAACGAAATCTGATATAGCGTTTATTGATTCAAAGTTTTCCTCTAAAAGATCAGCATCACCCATAGGAATGCCAAATTCCCCCTCCAGAAAGGTTATTAAGGTCATAAAACCCATTGAATCAATAAAGCCCTCTTTAAATACCAGTGAATCATCGTTGACCTTATCTTTTTCAATATACACTGCCTCATGAATATATACTTTCACTTTTTCCTTAATTTCCGTAAGATCACTTTTCATAAAACTTTCTTTAAAATCAATATTATTAATAATTCGTATTAAGTATACAAATATATCAAATCATTTATTAAGCTGGGCATACTCTAAAAGAACTGTCTTAATTCTTTGTAACAAAATAATCAAATCCAGGGATACAGCCCTAGAGGCGCATAGCATGTCAGCCGGTTTCCACAACATATTTTTCCCTATATTTCCTCTGAAAAAAAAGTATTAATCGGTCAGAGGGAACCTCCGTATAAATTTTTCCATGATGTTTTGTATATTTATCATGAAAAATATATGTCGGTTTGAATGTGTTTGTTTCTTCACGAACATGATCATTTACGTATGTAAACCAAATCAAATCAAATGAGCAATAATGAGATTTTCAACCTGGCTGCAACTATCATCGGCCCGCTGATCGGGATACTGGGTGCTGCCTTTGCCATAATTAAGATCTTTTTCCGCTACAAATCAAGGATTCTGTTTATTACTAACTGCCAGATATTGCATCGAACGATCTGGGATGATCTGATAAAGTATTATAAAGAAAACACAAGTATAAAAATTGAAAAAAAAGGACCTCATGATCATGCCCTGCGCCCCCTGGTCCTATTGCCGGAATATTTCAAAAAATACATTGACATACCAAACCAGGGAAAGGTAATACTTGAGTGTATAAATCAACATAGTGAAAATAGTTTAAAGATCATCGCCGAGGTATACTGGATCCCTTCAGGAGTTGTAAAAGGGAATAAGGATCTAGAATATATGTTACCATGGACACATATTAAGCATCCGGTATTCTCACTGATCTTACGTCGTTATTTTGGCATGGAACGTCCGATGTATCAGGACAATCTTTCAAAGAAAAAAAATGAAGTCGATGAGAAAAAATGGGATATCGTATGGCATTCAACCGAACACCTGGATAAGCTGAATGACCTGGATCCGAAAAAGCCCGGCTTAATGAAGTGGGCTATATCCACGGATTTTACCCATCGCTATTTTAATCCATATATAGGAGAAGAAGGCCATTATGAAGGTATACCGAATAAAGAAAACTTCATCGAATATTGCGGAATCTCAATCTCTCTCCGCAAACGATCCTGGATGCATATCGAGAGGGAATAAGGCTCCCGACATGCATGCAGAATTCATTCTCTAAAGATCGTTTATAATTTTCACCGATTCAGTATCATAGATATAGTGAGTGGTGGACTCGTTCAGAATAGTGGTATCAGTTACAAACAACCTGATGGTATAGGTGCATGATTCTCCCCTGTACAGCAAAGGATCGGCTGCCGGCACATATGGGTCGGGAGCTACACCTCCATCCAGGGCTGTGATGTCCCAAACTGCAAGTTCCCCGGCATCAGCATTACCCGGTACGGCTACCGGTGGACTGGCAGGCAATGCCGGTACCCTGGTATAGATATCTGACGTCAGGTTTTGAGATGCACCAAATTGCTTCCAGAACCTCAGGTTATAATGGCCAAAGTTGTCATTTGGCGCCACCGCAGGCCACCAGGCTTCATCAATGACCGGATCCCACGCCAGGCCCATGACGCGGATCTTTCCATATTTTTTCATCGAAAGGTCTTTGCATTTAGGCAAATCTTCCCAGGCATTGCTTTTCTCATTGTACCATTGAAACTTGACAATCTTCCCTTTTATGTTGTGATTATCGATCCAAATGTGCTGAATATCATGATAAAGGTGGGCAGCTGTATCTTCTGCGGTCAGGAGCAAGCTATATCTGCCACTTCCCGCAGCATTGCTATTCCAGCTACCTGATTTTAATTTAGGATAGGTATTCAATCCTATCGTTATGCTCTTCCAGCTGTTTACCAGGTTTATTGGGGCAGGCCCAACCCTGTTCCATGGTTGATAATGGTCGGCTGTGAGGTACTCAAGCGGTAATGGTGAGACCATGCCGGAAAATGCCGCAGGTACTGCTGCATCGAATGCCGGTTGGCCGGGTTCACTACCCGGGCTTACTATATGGGCATAACGAATTGCATATTTTTTGATCTTCCTGCCCGGACATTCATAGACATATGCAGAACCATCCATGGTCATGT
>CAZASJ010000092.1:9631-11785 GCA_964487735.1 uncultured Bacteroidales bacterium
GCCGAGAGCGGAGCGATAACCGGCAAGGGGCTTCCCTATGGCGGTTCGAAAGTGCGTCTCGAAGCCGCAGGTTTCGGAGCGGTCTATTTCCTTGCGAGGATGTTGGAGCATCAACAGAACCGTCCATTTTCATTGTACCACCAAATGAGCGCTTTGGATAATCAGGGGCCACTTCAAGGCATAACTCTGCATTGGGATCAAAGGGATTTGGATTTCCCGGGGCCGGGACATTGCTGATGGCAGGGACTCCGGCCACTCTGCTAATGTACACGATCGCTTTCAGGAGTGAAAAGGTCTTTTTACATACCTTGGGTGATCCAGATCCCCATGGATAAACAGTAAGCACCACCTCATAAGCACCATCCATCAGAGAACTTGTGTCGATCTTTCCCAGATGTGCATTTACAACAGGACTACTCCCGCTTCCTCCCCCACCGGGATAAAATACATCAACAGATTGAGGATTACCAGCCTTATTGATCCCCAATGTATAGTGACTAAAATAGGAACCACTTGCTGTACCTTTTACATGAATACAGAGGATCCCCTCATTCATATCAGTTTCTTCCGGTGTGCAGCCATCCGGCTCAATTATTTTGCACTTTAAACATCGCTGTACCCGCATCAGAATGATAACCACCGCTATAAGTAGCAATTTGATAAAAAGAATTATCCAGGAAATAGTATCTGCCCTCGACAGCCTGTTCATCTCCCCTGAATACAGCTGAACAATAACAAGAATTACAAGTATGACCAGAATGATCCATTTAATAAGGTGTGCCAGATCGAAACGCCTTGGCTCCTTTGACGGTGCCTTGCGATTCACGGATTTTTGATTTTCCATGGTATAGGTTTTAAAATGAATAAAAAGCCAAGAAAAGTTAACGATTGGTTATGGCCGCAAATCCGGCCGGAGTGGCATTGCATGAATTGTTTTGAACCAGTTTTCATACCACCAATACACTAAATTTACGTCCTGAAAGCAGTTTTTTCAAACATTTCAGGATAAATGTCACCGGTGGTATAAAAAAGCAAATAAGTGCAATCGAAATTGAAATAAATGGGAACCAGGTGTATTGGTAAGAAAGTTCTCAGGATTACACAAGTTCAATATCCAGATTGGCAATTCCATTGAAAAGTGAACGGTTTCTCCTCCTGGCAATCGGGATCTCAATATTGTCTTTCAATATGAGTTTTCGATGATCCCTGATGGAGGTAATATGATTCAGATTGATCAGGTAAGAATGATGAATACGGCAAAAGCTTCGCTTCGACAGGGCCGATTCAATTTCTTTCAATAATCTGGAAGTCAGAATTGATTTGTCCTTTTCAATAAATATTTGAGTATATCTGCCGTCTGCTTTACAATAAAGGATATCATCCTGATCAAGGACAGTAACATCCTTAAACCCGCGAATTGCAATTTTCATGTTTAAAGAACTTTATTTATAAATAAGCTGAATGCAATGGCTGAGCAAAATCTCTTACGGCAGATAGAAATTACACATTGGCAACATCGTTCAGCATATTTATTTATTCTTTTTTCATGCAAAAGGTAACCCTGATTATCAATATTTTAACTCGCATTTTTACTACAGCAGGGCATTCGTTCTTATGCGTTGATGATTTCAAAGAGAAAATCCTTCGTTTCCTTATTGTAGATGCCATCCACTTTCAGTCCTGTTTTCATCGACTGAAGCAACACCACAGCATCTTCTGTAAGCTTCCCGAAGTCGCCATCACTCGTCCCACAATCGATTCCTGCTGATTTAAGGGCATCCTGTAATGCCTTCACGGCATCTCCACTGTCACCCCGCTCCAGGACAGGTTTTGGGAGTTTGATCATTCCGGAGGCAGAGAGCCTTCTGAAGCCTAAGACATTATCAATCGAGAAGGCAGATACGGATACCTGGTTCCCCTGCTTTCCCCCCAGGCAATATACACGGTCGCCATCGATTGAAAATCCAAAGAAAAAACACGGTTTCACCGGTCAGGCTTCAATAGGGAAATAATATCGGGTGCCGGGTGCCGGGTAACGGGTGCCGGGTGCTGGGTGCCGGGTGCTGGGGATTTGAGATTTGAGATTTATGATTTATGATTTATTGGTGTCCTGTTAAAATAATGACAACCCTCTTAATAGCCTGGTATTGTTGG
>CAZASJ010000093.1:0-11662 GCA_964487735.1 uncultured Bacteroidales bacterium
AAAACAATGAATTCAAAGAATTCTGGTTTTTCGGGATATCCAGCATCCAGCATCCCAAACAATTATTCCTTAGCTTTGTAAAGAACTTAAACGCCCGACATCTTAATGCCCCAAAGCAAGAAAGAACATCCAAGGGAGAAATCCAGATTGCATCCACGCAATAAGAATCGTGAACGCTACGATTTTGATAAGCTGATCGAAACATCTCCGGAACTGGCATCATTTGTCAAGTTGAATATTCACAATGATAAATCTGTCGATTTTGCTGATGCCGAAGCTGTAAAAGCACTGAACCGGGCAATCTTAAAACACCATTACGGTATTCAACAATGGGATATCCCATCCAACTACTTATGTCCTCCCATACCCGGCAGGGCAGATTATATTCACTATATCGCTGACCTGCTGGGCAGCAGCAATTTTGGAAAGATCCCAACAGGGCCAGCCATAAACTGCCTGGATGTGGGTGTTGGATCAAATTGCATCTATCCAATCATCGGTGTAAAAGAATATGGATGGTCATTTATTGGCTCTGACATAGACCCCGTTGCCATTGAATCTGCAAACAGCATCATTTCATCAAATCCATCCTTAAAAAATCTTGTAGAATGCAGGTTGCAGGACGACCCGAAAGACTTCTTTTACGGCATTCTGCGTAAGGATGAAACCATCGACCTGTGCATCTGCAATCCGCCTTTCCATTCCTCTCTTGATGAAGCCCGTGAAGGAACAGCACGAAAGCTCAAAAACCTGAACAAAGAAAAAATGGCCGAAGCTACGAGAAACTTTGGTGGTCAAAAAAAAGAGCTGGTCTACAAAGGAGGTGAAGAGCGCTTTGTCGGGAATATGATCAGGCAGAGCAAGAAATTTTCAAGTTCCTGCTTCTGGTTTTCAACATTAATTGCAAAACAAGCTCACCTGAAAAATATGTACAAGGCACTCCGCCAGGTGGAAGCCCTTGAAGTAAAAACCATTCCGATGGGTCAGGGGAATAAAAGCAGTCGCATTCTTGCATGGACATTTCTACCAAAAGAAGAACAATTAAAATGGAAAAAGTCCCGCTGGAAAATTAGCTGAGTTTCCTTAGTCAAAATTCCATATCCTTTCTGGTCATTCCCTTTGGCAAAATGCTTATTCCTATCTATCTTTGCCCTATAATTTTATTGAAAAAACGAATCTGATGAACAAGATACAAACACAGGATTTCATCAAAGAAATCGAACTCTTCAGGGGCCTTACAAAAGAAGAATTAAATATACTGTCGGAAAGCCTGGTTGAAGCAACATATAACAGAGGCGAGATGCTTTTTGAAGAGAATGGTGAGCGAAAGGATCTTTTTCTCATTTACAAAGGTGAGGTTGAGCTCTTTAAAAAAAATATTTACGGAGAAGAAATAAGGCTTTCCTATTTCAAAAAAGGAGAGTTTCTTGGTGAAGGAAGCTGGTCAAGTGGAAGCAAGCATTCTACAAGTACCCGGGCTACGGAAAAAACCCAGGTACTCATGGTCAAAAAAGAATATTTCACCCAGAATGGGGAATCGGCTTTAAAGATCATGTCAAATGTTTCAAGGGTGATCTCGCGCAGGATGCGCCACGCCAATAACCGCATGGTAAATGCAGCTGCTCAATATGAAGCAGGAGAAACACGCAAAGAACATGACCTGCTAGGATACAGAAATGTCCCGGATGAAGCTTATTATGGTATCCAAACCATGCGTGGATTGGAAAACTTTAATATTAGCGGTGTTTCATTGAACTTCTACCCGGTGCTTGTTGAGGCATTGGCCATGGTTAAAAAAGCCGCTGCAAAGGCAAACCATGAGCTTGGACTGCTGGACGACGACATTGCCACTGCCATCATCATCGCTTGTGCAGAAATAGAAAGAGGGAAATACCAGTTCCACTTCGTGGTTGACATGATACAGGGAGGGGCAGGAACATCTACCAACATGAACGCGAATGAGGTTATTGCCAACCGGGCTTTAGAAATTCTTGGTAAAAAGAAAGGCGAATATGAATTCTGCCATCCAAACAATCATGTAAACCTTTCACAATCGACCAATGACGCATATCCAACAGCCGTTAAGATTGCACTTTACAACAATAATATCAAACTTGTTGAGACACTCAAAGAGCTTATAATATCATTCAAAAATAAAGGTGAAGCATTTAAAGATGTGATCAAAATGGGCAGGACTCAACTGCAGGATGCGGTTCCGATGACACTGGGACAAAGCTTTGATGCATATGCCGCTACTTTGGAAGAGGAAGTGAAGCGTCTTGAAGAAAATGCCCGTTTGTTTCTTGAAATCAACATGGGCGCAACTGCGATCGGAACAGGCATTAACTCTGATCCTGATTATGCTGAAAAGGTAGTAAGCCATTTGAGGAAGATTACAGGCTTAAAAGTTAAGAATGCTAAGAACCTGGTTGAAGCAACACAGGACACCGGAGCTTTTGTGATGTATTCATCAGCCATAAAACGCCTGGCAGTAAAACTATCCAAGATATCAAACGACTTAAGGTTATTGTCATCCGGCCCCCGGGCAGGCTTAAATGAAATCAACCTCCCTCCTATGCAGCCGGGTTCATCCATCATGCCGGGCAAGGTGAATCCGGTCATCCCTGAAGTTGTGAACCAGATCGCATTTAAAGTCATAGGAAATGACCTGACGGTGACGCTTGCAGCAGAAGCCGGGCAGTTAGAACTTAATGTAATGGAACCCGTTATCGTACAAAGCATTTTTGAATCAACAGAGATGCTTAAAAGTGGTATGTTGACACTCAAATACAGATGTATAGACGGAATCACGGCAAATAAGGAAGTTTGCCTGCAAATGGTCAAAAACAGCATCGGCATTGTAACAGCATTGAATCCTGTATTGGGTTATGAAACCTCTTCTAAACTGGCAAAAGAAGCATTGGAAACCAACAGGGGTGTTTATGAGTTATGCATTGAACAGGGATTGCTTTCAAAAAAAGAGCTTGACAAAATTCTTTCCCCTGAAAGGATGATCAAACCTCAAAAGATGAAATAGGCACGGACTCCGAATTCAGGATGAGATATATAGCAATCCTTTCTCCGAAGGGTTTTAAATCTCTTCTAAAGCCGGAGAAATCTAAATTATAATCCGAACAGAAGGCTGTGACGGGAAATCTGGGTTTTTATGAATGGAAATATCATTTTCAGTATGGTATTTATCGTTTTTAAACAGCTTTTCAGACTCAGAAATCAATCCTATTCCAGTATTAACCAGGCCAAAATTTGCGGAGACA
The DNA here is from genome assembly GCA_964487735.1 of uncultured Bacteroidales bacterium. Lineage (GTDB taxonomy): Bacteria > Bacteroidota > Bacteroidia > Bacteroidales > B18-G4 > B18-G4. The sequence continues at coordinate 3,276 of CAZASJ010000093.1, forward strand.
TTGCATATTTTAATACAATTTGAGTAATTTAACGGATTCAAAAAAAAATCCGGGGGACTAATTATGAAAAATCAAAAAAACAATGCTTCAACAATTGCAGGGCTGATCTTTGTCGGCTGTATGTTTATAGGAATGGGGCTGGGCTTTCTGTTCGATAAGCTGGTCATTGGATTGTTTATAGGTATGGGAACAGGATTTATTGGAATGGCCATTGCATATGGGGTATTTTTTAAAAGGAATCCTCAAAATGAAACTGAAAAAGAATAAGCTGGTCTCATGACTAGCATCATTGTGGATTCTGTTACAGGGCAATGCTCCCTGAACCAAATAAATTGGCATTTGCTGCGGATTTATTGCAATAGGCGGAGCCGGATATGAGATGAATATAGAAAATCTTAGTTTTTGCACCCTGTAGTGGCCAGGAGGAATTGTTTTACCTTTCTGACAGCCATTCGACTGACATCTCCCCTCTAATTTAGGGAAGAACCTGGCAGACTATTTTATCGAATACTTCAAAAAGAACAAAAATATCCGGATTCCATCCCATGTAAGGCAGGCAAATATTGCAGAATAATCATAAATTTGCAGAAACTTTATATCATGAACGAAGAAATTTACACCCTGTCCCCTTCCCGCCTGTGGCATTATTTCGGAGAGATCCTCCAGATCCCCAGGCCCAGTAAAAAAGAAGAAAAAATTGCAGCATTCCTTGTTGATTTTGGTAAAATACACGGACTTGAAACCCTGCGCGACGGCATTGGCAACGTAATTATCCGCAAGCCTGCAACAACAGGGAAGGAAAACGTAAAATCAGTGGTTTTGCAAAGCCATATCGACATGGTTTGTGAAAAGAATTCAGATAAGGTTCATGACTTTGATAAAGACCCCATCGAAGCGTATGTAGAAGACGGATGGGTCACGGCAAATGGCACTACCTTAGGAGCTGATGATGGCATTGGCATAGCAGCTCAACTGGCTATTCTGGAAGCAAAAGATATTGAACATGGCCCCATCGAATGCTTGTTTACCGTAGACGAAGAAACCGGACTCACAGGAGCCTTTGGCCTGGATACTAAGATACTGAAAAGCAAAATTCTGCTCAACCTCGACTCAGAAGACGACGGGCAGATCTTTATCGGCTGCGCCGGAGGGAAAGATACCGTAGCGGAAATGCCATACAACAAAGAAAAGGTGCCTTCAGGCTATACAGCATATAAAATATCCGTTACCGGACTTCGTGGCGGACATTCAGGCGATGATATCCAGAAAGGATATGGAAATGCCAATAAAATACTTAACCGTTTGCTATGGACTGCATCCAGGGACTTTGGCCTGCTCCTGAACGACTTCAATGCCGGAAACCTGAGAAACGCTATCGCCCGTGAAGGTTTTGCACTGGTTATAATCCCTGACGGGAAAAAAGCTGATTTTGAAGCATATGCAAAAACATACAACAATACCATAAAATCTGAATTCAAGGTAACAGAACCCGGTCTGCTTGTGGCCATTGAAAAAACAGGAATGCCTGAATTTATCCTTAACAAAGACACTCAAGACAGGCTTCTTAAGGGCATTTATGCATGCCCTCATGGCGTGATCGCCTGGTCGCAGGACATCGATAACTTTGTAGAAACCTCCACCAATCTGGCTTCGGTAAAATTCAAAAAAGATATCATAGAAATTACGACAAGTCAACGTTCTTCCGTAGAATCAGCAAAAGTCGACATTGCAAATATGGTTGCAAGCACATTGCAACTTGCAGGCTTTAAAACCAGGCATACCGACGGCTATCCTGGCTGGACACCCAATCCCAAATCAGAGATTGTTGATATTACGGCAAAGGTGTATGAAGACCTTTTCAATACCAAACCGGAGGTGCTTGCCATACATGCAGGCCTCGAATGCGGACTTATTGGCGATAAATATCCTGAAATGGATATGGTAAGTTATGGCCCGAGCATCCGTGGTGCCCATTCACCCGATGAACGCATTAATATTGAAACAGTTGGGAAGTTTTGGGAGATGACGATTGAAATACTCAAACGAATTCCAGCTTAGCACATTGCCTGGCAGTTGTGCTTAAGACCGATTATATTCCAACCCCTACTCCTATCCTGATAATAGTATTGCTATAGGGTGAATTTATATTATCCAATACATTCCATAATACCTCAAACCCGACAAAAGCATTGCTGCCAATCCATTGCCTGTAGCCACCCCCCAGGAACAATCCTGAGACCCATACGCGCTCTTTAGAGGTTTGGTTATTATAATCAAGGAATACCTGCTCATAATTAAGAGCTTCATATTCACCATGAATGAAGAGATCATTAAAAAAGAATAAATAATACCTGGCAAAAAAGCCAACACCATAATTATTCGTGGAATACTTTATAAAGTCGTCGTTGTAACGGTAATAATTATAGGTTATTCTTGTGCCCACATCCACACTTGGCGACAATCTGTACCCAACCACCGGTGCAATCATCAGGTTTGTTGAATAGGATGAAATACCAAAGCCCAATCCACCGCCAATATAAAAGCGTTTCTGCATCTTGAATTCACTTTTCTTGGCTTCCCTTGCAGGCTGTCCAAACTGGCTCATAGCAGACATGGAGATTAAAAAGATCAAGGTGAAAATGAAAAATTGGATGATCCTTTGTTTTTGCATACTCAGATTCATTTTTGTTGGAACAAAGATAATGCTTTACATTTATTAATAAAATTAAGGTATTTACGCAATATACCTGTAGGGAGAACGTATAATTATGGACCATCGTATTCAGACTATTCAAACCAGCTAATCATGAAAGCTGTTGAAATGGAATCATTGAAATCAATTTATCAGTTTATCCATATGGCCATTTAGCCATTTAACATTTTAAGTACCTTTGCCATCAGAATGAGGTTTAACTATAAATACATAATCCCCTTCCTGCTTATCCTTGCACTGGCATTTTCGGCTTGCCGTAAGGATCAGAAGGTAGATAGCGACCCAACATTAAAGCTTGCATTTTCAACTGACTCCATCATTTTTGATACGGTCTTCACGACTGTTGGTTCCATTACCCGCCACCTTAAGGTGTATAATAATCATGACAATGCAATCAACATATCCACCATAAGATTGATCGGCGGAGAATCCTCCTTTTACCGCATAAATATAGATGGTCAAGCATCCATTGAAGAAAATAATATAGAGATTCCCGGCAAGGACAGCCTGTATATTTTTGTGCGGGTAAACATAGATCCAACATCTGCACTGACACCATTTGTTGTTTCAGATGAAATTATTTTTCAAACAAATGGGAATGAACAAAATGTCGTTTTAGCCGCCTGGGGACAGGATGCTCATTATATCGTTGCCGACAAAAGCTTAGGTAGCCTGAAATACAAAATCGTGGCTGCTGAAGGCAGTTCAGAGGTTTGGCCGGCCGATAAACCCTATCTCGTTTATGGTTATGCGGTTGTTGATTCAACAGGAAACCTGCAGATTGAAGCAGGTGCCCAAATCCATTTCCACACTCAATCCGGCCTTTGGGTATATAAAGGCGGTAGCCTGAAGGTAATGGGAACAGAAGAGGCACCCGTCGTATTCCAGCAAGACAGACTGGAACCATATTTCCGTGACCTGCCGGGACAATGGGACAGGATCTGGCTGAATGAAGGAAGCATAAACAATGAGATCAATTATGCAGTGATCCGTAATGGCTTTATCGGTTTGCAGGCTGAAACACTTCAGGAACCCATGGGCAATCAATTGCTCCTGACCAATACCATCATTGAAAATATGAGTGGTGTTGGCATACTGGGAAGATATTATGCCATTACCGGGATTAACAATGTGGTTACAAATTGCGGACAACTTAGTGTATTATTGCAAGGAGGCCTATACGATTTCAGGCACTGTACCTTTGCAAATTATTTCAGAGACGGTATCAGGCAGGACCCCAATTTTGCAGCTACCAATTATTATCTTGATGCCAATGAAGTGCTATACATATATCCGTTCGAAGCATATTTTGGCAATAATATAATTTATGGCAATAAGGATGAAGAGCTTTTGCTTGATTATGATGATCAGGGCGATTTTAACTATGTATTTGATCATTGCCTGTTGAAAACGGCTCTTAATATCTCCAATGATACCATTTTCCCTGGTTGCGTAAAAAATCAGGACCCTGTTTTTGTTGATGTTGATAAGAATATGCTCGCCCTCGACAGCCTTTCACCGGGTATCGATATGGGAAATATCAATGTCATTAATTCCTCCCCCTGGCCTACCATTATTGATAAAGACATTCTCAATGTCAGCCGTATCCAATCACCGGACATGGGTGCATATGAATACATCCCTGAATAAAATGAACCGCTACCCGACACCCGGTACCCTGAACCTGAAGTATATTTCTTATTTTTGAACTTCATTAAAAGTTCATCCATGATACCAAGGAAAAAAACATCCCTTCTGCTTCCACTATTTGCACTGCTAATTGCATTCGGTTGCGAACAAAAAACCAAGGAAAAAAAAGTTAAGCCTGAGCGCATGAAGATCACAAAAGAAATTTTTGGCAAGATAGGTGCAGATACAGCCTACCTGTATACCCTGACCAACGACAATGGCATGAGTGTTAAGATCACAAATTATGGTGGAATCGTAACCTCCATTGTTACACCCGACAAAGAAGGGAAACTGGCAGATGTAGTGCTGGGCTTTGATGACCTGCAATCCTATGTTGACGGACATCCTTATTTTGGCAGCATCGTTGGCCGGTATGGGAACAGGATCGCAAATGCTAAATTCAGCATCGACGGAGTTGAATATTCACTGGCAGCCAACAATGGACCCAACCACCTCCACGGTGGTAATAAGGGATTTGATAAAGTGATGTGGGAGGCAAAAGAAAAAGCTTTTAGCGATACTGCCTCCCTTAGGTTACGCTATCTGAGCCCAGATGGTGAAGAGGGCTACCCCGGCAATTTGCGCGTAATGGTAAGCTATTCGCTGACCAGCGAAAATGAACTCATCATCGATTACAAGGCAAGTACAGACAAATCCACACCCATAAACCTTACCCATCACTCTTATTTTAATCTGGGTGGCACACAAGAGAATGTACTTGACCATATGCTCACCATTTCTTCAAATAAATATGTGCTTGTAAATGAAAATCTTATCCCCACCGGGGAATTGAAAGATGTAAAAGGAACACCCATGGATTTCAGCACAGCCCACAGCATAGGTGAACGCATAGCAATGGTGGAAGGGGGCTATGATCATACATATGTCCTATTAAATGAAGGAAATGTATTGAAGGTGGCTGATGTCTTTGATCCTCAAAGTGGCAGGGGCATGGAAGTGTATACTTCCGAGCCGGGAATGCAATTTTATACAGGCAACTTTCTGGATGGCACGCTTAGCGGCAAAAATGGCATTGTTTACACCCAACACCATGGCTTTTGCCTTGAAACACAGCATTTCCCTGATTCCCCAAATCAGCCGGAATTTCCATCTGCCATTTTAAATCCGGGAGAGGAATATGCACAAAAAACCATTTATAAGTTCATTATAAAATAAGTATAGCCTTGGCAAAAAATAAGAAGCAACAAGACCCAAACCCGGCAGGGAAGAACTATATCCAATACATGATCCCCCTGCTCATCGTGATCGCCACGCTGATCGTCTACAATCCGGTAATGAATAATGGTATACTGCATGGCTGGGACGACACTGAGTATTTGCTCGATGAGGGCGTACAGGATTTCAATGTGGGAGACATATTTTCAAGTTACCACCTGGGTATGTATCAACCCTTGTCGGTAACAAGTTTAGCACTGAACTTTAGCAGTGCCGCATCCGGGCCCAGGGCATATCATGCAACAAATATTTTCCTGCATATTGTCAATATCATACTTATATGGTTGTTTTTGCTTATGCTTACACGAAAACGGCTCATCGCAGGCATTGGGGCATTGCTTTTTGCCATACATCCACTCAATGTAGAAGCCGTCGCCTGGATAGCTGCTAGAAGCACACTGCTTTTTGCAGCCTTTTACCTCGCCGGCCTCATAAGCTATCTGCAATATACTAAAAACAAAAAAGGCCTCTATTTCGGATTAACAATTGCTTTTGCCACCCTTTCCTTGTTCAGTAAATCACTGGCTATCAGCTTTCCGCTGGTACTCCTTGCCATCGATTACTTCCAGGACAGGAAGTGGAACATAAAGCTACTCATTGAAAAGATACCTTTTTTTGCCCTTTCTGTCATATTTGGAATTATCACAGTGGATGCTGCGCAGGCCTACGGGCATATTAGCGCATTGCAGTATGATTACTCCTTACCCGACCGTTTCTTCATTCTCTGTCACACATATGTATTTTACCTGGTAAAATTCATTGTCCCGATAAATTTATCAAGCATTTATGCATATCCCGATATGGCAAATGGAAGTCTGCCGATCATGTATTACCTGAGTACACTTATCCCAATCGGTATGTTGTATTTTATTTATCGTTATTGGAATAAAAGGAGAGCCCTTATTTCAGGCATTCTCATCTTCAGCTTTTCTATTGCCCCGGTACTTCCACTTTTTTGGTCAAGAGTATTTGTAGCTGCAGATCGATATGCATATTTATCGTTCATTGGCTTGTATCTGATCGCCGCAATCCTTATTGAGCGTTTGCTGAAGAATAGATTTCTTAAGCAAGATATATTGCGTTATGGACTGATCGTCGCATTTGCTGCGTATGGGATTTTTCTGATGTACTCAAACAGGGAGCAATCGAAGTATTGGATTGATGGGGACACCTTGCTCAGCCGTGCAGTTACGCTTAGCAAATCAGGGCCTGAAAAGGCGCTGGCCCACTTTTATCGTGGCAACATCAGGCAAAACATTGCCGAGAACAAATATACCCAGGGACAGGCCAGCAGCAATGAAGGAATGATCAAAAACTCATTCATTTATTATCGGGAGGCTGTATCAGATTATGATTCGGTAATCAAATACAATCCTGATTACATGCTGGTATACAGCAACAGAGGCATGATCTATGGCACCCTTTCCACTTATGATAAAAGTTACTGGGAATTGGCCAGAGATGACTTTGACAAAGCCATCATTCTTGATCCTGAGTATGCTGATAATTACTACAATAAGGGATGGTTATTATTCATCAGGGGTGAGAAAGAAACAGCATGCAGCCTTTGGCAGACAGCTAAAGAAAAAGGATCAGTGGTGGCAGAAAATGCATTGGATCAGAATTGCAGATAAAGTATAAATAACTGAATTGTCCATTCGTCCGTTTTCCTTCTGTCCGGCCTCTTGTGCGCTTTAATATCGCTTAATATATCTGCGGGACAAAAGTCTGTTCTTCCATCGGTGGCCTCACATAGCCTTTTTTGATAAACCTTTTGGGAAGTTTGATATCTTCCTTATCAAGGGTATTATAGGGTATCATTGAAAGAAGATGATGGATGCAATTTAATCTGGCACTTTTCTTATCATCCGCTTCCACAACCAACCATGGAGAATGTTTTGTATCTGTGTAGAAAAACATTTCATCTTTTGCCTTTGAATATTCCACCCACTTGCTCATACTGGCAATGTCGACCGGCGAGATCTTCCAGCGCCGAGTAGGATCTTTCACCCTTGTTTTAAATCGTTTTTCCTGTTCTTTTGCACTTACCGAAAACCAGTACTTTATGAGAATGATTCCCGAATGAATGATCATATGTTCAAAGTGTGGACAGGAACGCAGGAATTCCCAATATTCATCATCATTGCAAAATCCCATCACACGTTCAACCCCGGCACGATTATACCAGCTTCTGTCGAAAAGGACCATCTCGCCTGCAGCGGGAAGATGAGGAACATATCGCTGAAAGTACCATTGAGTCTTTTCACGTTCCGTAGGGTTACCCAATGCAACAACACGGCAAATCCTCGGATTCAATGTTTGGGTAATGCGTTTTATCGTTCCTCCTTTGCCGGCAGCATCCCTTCCCTCGAAGACCACAACCACCTTTAAACCTTTATGCTTGATCCACTCCTGGAGTTTTACAAGTTCGATCTGCAATCGCCTGAGCTCTTCTTCATAGTGCTTGTTCGACAAGCCAGGCTTCCTGTTTTCTTCTTTTTTATTAGTCATAAATATAATGAAATGATATCCAAATATAGGGAAAAATGATTATGATGCATGATAGGGATTTCCGCTTTCGTTAAAACTTCGGTGGTTACATGGTTACATGGCTACATGGTTAAATGGCTACATTTCCCCCGGAACCCCAATGATTATGGATTATGGATTATGGATTATGGATTATCCTCTTTCGTTAAAACTTCAGAGGAGACGCTGGATTATCCTCTTTCGTTAAAACTACAGAGGA
>CAZASJ010000094.1:0-11299 GCA_964487735.1 uncultured Bacteroidales bacterium
AGAAAAAGCTTTTTCATGGACACATAATTGTTTTCCATGCAGTATTCCTCTGCTGCGAGAATAAAGTCTATAACACTGGGGACGATGGATTTAGCATGCAGGTATGGATGCTTCAGGTTTGAGGTTCCAAAGCCCGGATAGTCGGGGATCAATGTTATATAACCCATTGAAGCAGTCAGCATTCCTATAATGCCTTCTGTTGAGTTCTCGGGTGATACAGACGCAACATGGTCTTTCCTGCTTATGGTTCCGTGTTGCATGCTTATCATGCCTAAAGAGGCTCTATCCTGGGGCAAGATGAGGGCCCCTGAAACCAGAATGAGCTCATCTTTATGGTTTACAGTGTAGTACTGAACTGAAAATGCTTCCACGGAATGGCTCAGGTGAAAGTCAAACGTTGTACCTGAATTATCCAGCAATTGCTGAACATCAGCCGTAGAGAACAATCCCATGCTCGTCATTTTAACAATCTCACCACGCGCATGATCAACAGGAAAGACTGCTTCAGCACTATCATCCTTTTTACAGGATAACAAAATAAGGCCTATAATCAGTAAGAGTAACAGGCCTTTTAATCGAATGTTTGAATAATACATAGTATCCTCCTTTTTAATGGTTAACTGCAAACCATCAACAGGAAGTCGTCAGGGTGGGAATTGCTGTGTTGTTATACAAAATATGAGTAGATTCAAAAGTTGTACCAATATTATAAAGTGTATTTAATCAGGGAGTTGTGAGCTGTTCTTTGTTTGTGAGAGTATCTTTATTACTCAATAAGGCTTCATGTGTCCATCATCGGACAAATATTCAATAATTCCCAATTTTGAATGGCTCCAGCTGCTTCAGTATCCGGGTATTTCAAGGGATTAAAACATGTAATGTATTCAAAATACTTCTTATGCAATAAATTAGTATTTTTATATGGAATAAGAATTTAAAAATATCAAGGCAAAACCATGGGTTACAGAAGCATTCAGCTAAAACTTCCGAGCGATTATTCAAAAGAGGACATCAAGACGGCGATCCGTAAAAAGCTTGGGGTGAAGGATTTTTCCTTTCTGACGGAGAAAAAAAGCCTGGATGCACGCAAGAAAGACAACATTCACTGGTTGCTGAATATTGTGGTTTCTTCCCCTCTTTTTAAAGGAGAAGATAAGCGGTCGGCAGCGGAACTTGAAATTCCATACAAACAGCGTAAAGAGAGGGTGGTGGTCGCAGGTAGTGGCCCGGCGGGTTTTTTTGCAGCTTATGTGTTGCAGCGGAGCGGATTTAAGGTTACAATCCTTGAGCGCGGTTCAGAGGTTGACAAACGAAGTGTTGCTATTGACTTACTGGAAGCAGCGGGTGAATTTTCATCAGAAAACAACTATGCTTTCGGAGAGGGTGGGGCAGGGACCTTTTCCGATGGAAAACTAACTTCGCGTTCCAAACATATTTCTGCTGAAAGACAGTTTTTCCTGTCTGAATATGTTGATGCCGGAGCGCCTGAAGAAATATTGTATATGGCGCATCCGCATGTTGGTACGGATAAACTGAAAATAGTCGTACCCAACCTCAGAAAGAAGTTCACATCCGCAGGCGGGCAGATTCTATTCAATACATTGCTTGAGGATATCGTCATCAAGGGAAACAAGGTCGTTGCGGTCATTGCCGGCTCAGAAGAGTTGAAGGCTGATCATGTATTGATTGCCACCGGTCATTCAGCTTATGATACCTATCGCATGCTCATAGGCAGAGGGGTACAATTCCATACAAAGAATTTTGCCATTGGGCACCGCATCGAACATAAGCAGGAATTAATAAACCTGGCTCAGTGGGGGAGAACACAGCTGCCGGGTGTAAAAGCCGCTGAATACCGTTTGGCGACAAAGACAGTAAGTGGGTACGGGGTTTATTCATTTTGCATGTGTCCGGGTGGCTATGTGGTGCCCTCTGCTGCATTTGAAAGCAAGAGTGTTGTTAACGGGATGAGCTATTATGCCCGTGATGGCGAATATGCCAATTCCGGGATTGTTGCCGGAGTGAATCCTGAAATGATTACTGGCAGGAAATGTACAGCGCTGGAAATCCTCGATTGGATGGATGTCATGGAAGAGAAGTTCTATGCTTTTGCAGATGGACTCTCGGTCCCTGCAACACGCGTATCTGATTATTTGAATCAAAAGCCAACATCAACGGATCTAAGTGGCAGTTATTCACGAGGCCTGATTCCGGCAAAGCTCTCCGATATGGTCCCTGAAATTGTGAGTAAGGGGATTGCGGAAGGATTAAAAGATTTCAGCAGGAAACTGAGGGGCTTCGATCAGGGAGTTCTGATGGGACTGGAAAGCAAGACCTCTTCTCCCTTGCAAGTTGAGAGAGAATCCAACGGAAGGTGTACAGGTTTTGAAAACCTTTATTGTATTGGAGAAGGAAGCGGTTTTGCGGGAGGCATTGTGTCCAGCGCAGCTGATGGGATTAAATGTGCTATGGAGCTGGCAAAAAAATGATCTCAAGAATTATCTGACCTCCGTCTTGCCATTTATATGCAATCCGATCCCACTATCTGCCTTTTCGTGCCCATCTTGGGGTGCGGCTTATATTTGCACCTGAAAGATAGCCATCGTTGGCTAAGTTCACGGATCGAACATCTTCTATGGAATAAAATGCTTTAGGATTATACTCGTTAACGATGCTGATAACCTGATGTATCACCTGACGCCGGGCGATCAGAAATATAACGTGGACATTTCCTTCCTTTCCTTCAGCTTCAACTGCCGTAGCCCCAAAGCCCTTCTCTCTGAGGTTTCCTATAAGCACACTGGCATCCCTGGCTGTGATAACACGGATAAGTTGCAAGCCAATGGCCAATTTCTCCTCCATCCATAAGCCTACATAATTGCCTACTGCGAAACCCAGGGCATATGCGAAATAGGTTGTGATATTGTCAAGGTTTTCCATAATCCGCGTGATGGCCACCAGCCAGATGAGTACCTCAAAGAAACCCAGGATGGGTGCTACGATCTTATTGCCCCTGGAGATGAAAACAATACGAAGGGTATCGAGTGTAACATCCAGGATCCTGGCAGTAAATATTAATAAAGGCAAGAGGCCATATGTAAACCAGTTGGAGTCGAAAAATTCAGGTTCCATTGTGTTGAGTCTTAGGTGCAGGTTTAATTCATTAATTTGTATGCAAAGGTATCAAAGTTAAGACTTGCCAGGATTGTTTTTTCCAGCGGAACGGATATTCATTGTTCTGGGATCTCATCGTCCCCCATACACCATCATCTCCCCTGATGTTTATATAAGCATCGAAGCAATTTCTGTTTTATCTCATTAATTTTTCAATTCTTTATTGATACCTTTTCAACACATTCATTTAAATTTTATCTTTACTCCGATCATATGATTGCAGGAAAACGAATACCGGATTTACAGCAGATAACTATTTTTCTGAATTGAAAATCATAATTCCTTATAATTAAGTATAATTTAATCAATAAAGAAATGGAACTGAGATTAATTGAAAAAATGGCCATTCTGAAGGCCCTGGCTGCCGTTGCTTATGCAGACAATGAGATGGCTGATGCCGAAATCAAGCTATTGACCAATATTGCTGGCAATATGGGCTTCGATCAGGAGAAAGTGAATGATTCATATGCTTTAAAACCCATTGAAGCGAGATATGTAATCACCCATATGGATGAGGACAAAAAAAAGCTCTTCTATGATTTAATGAAGGAAACTGTTTTAGCCGACAATGTTGCGAATGAAACAGAAGTTGAATTTGCGAACAATTTATTGAAAGCTGCCGGCTTCGATCTACAATAGTCGTTTTCTTTTCTTCTCCAAAAAGTATTTTATGAGCGTTGTTTAAATATTTACATTACCTTTGCGCGCGTTTTAGCATTTTTACTCACTACATTTAAACAATTCTTTTGATTATGAATAAATTCGCTCATATATTTCTGGTAATGATGTTTCCCTTAATCCTAACAGGTGTCCTGAAAGGACAGGGAGTCATTGTAACCGACGATGCAACATACACTACACCGGCAAGCGGGGCAATTATGGATGTGAAATCTACAACACAAGGATTTATGGCCCCCAGGGTTGCACTCTCCGCTACAAACGCAGCATCGCCACTCACATTACCAAGTACGGGATTATTGGTTTATAATACAGCAACAACAAGCCTGGGAACGCTTTATGATGTTAGTCCGGGCTTTTATTACAATGCCGGGACTGCTGACACTCCCAACTGGGTACAGGTAGTTAATTCAACAGGTGAAGGAACAGCTGACTTATGGGATGACTTAAGAGTACCCCTTTCTGAACCGTCAACGGGAGGCATTAAGCCAGAGTGGGCAACGTTTCCTTATAATATTGCTGGTAGCTATCCTTATTTGAACTGGTTTAAAGCAAGTGGGATTGACGAAATGTACTTCGTTGTTCAGTTGCCACATGATTGGGATGAAGGAACCGATATTTATCCGCATATCCATTGGGTTCCTTCACAAAATGGCGCTGCCGGGCCAAGCGTTCCGAGGTGGGGACTGCAATATGCATGGTTAAATATTGGTGAAACTTTTAGTGCATATACTACTATTTATGGAACAACAACTACAACATCAGAGGTACTGGTGAAAAGCAGGCAATATATTACCTCGTTAGGTACTAATGGAATGGACGCTACGGGTAAAACAATATCAAGTATGATCGTTTGCAGGATTTTCAGGGATGGTGATAATGCTGCTGATACTTACGCTGGCCTTGCAGGTGCGCTTGAGATTGATTTCCACTACCAGCGCAGTTCTATGGGCAGTCGCCTTCAATTCGTCAAATAAGCCAGCTACGATACTATTACTATCTTTTTTAACGGTAATAGTACGGAGCTCTGGACTTCAGAAAAGATTGCTATCATTAGCAATAATAATGCAATTACATACAGCTACTTGTTAATCGAATTCCTTATTAATGATCCGGAAGCATCTATGCATCTTTGAGCTTGCTAAAAGGTTCATCGCCTTATAGCTCAATGCCTATTCCTTCAGCACTTTAAATGTTGCTTTATTATTGTCATCGACAAATATCTCTACAAAATAATATCCGGGAGCACCTTTAATTTCAAGATTAAACTGACTTGTGTTCTTAAACTCTTCTATGCTCATTACCCGGCCAATAACATTGGTTATTTTGGTGTGGATCGAAGAATAGGGTTTAGCCAGCTCAACCAATATTGAACCGGTAGTTGGATTTGGAAAAACTGAAAGATCGTTCCCGAAAATATTTTCCTCCTGATAGGTAAAGGAAATCAGATAGCAATCTGATGTATCTGTACATCCACCCTTAGTGACAATTACAGCGTATATACCGGTTGTAGTGGCAGTATAACTTTGGTTTGTTTCACCGCTTAGAATCTGCATGAGCTCGCAATCCAGCCATTGGTAGGTGGCATCTGCTTCATTGGATGTCAAAGTGGGTGCGTTGACGGTTACAGACGTATCTACCTCTATTATATCAAGGTATATAGTCATGATGCTGTCACAATCAACTGTATTGGGAATGGTATCCATATAAGTTCCGGATTCATAATAAGTCTCATCTCCTGACGGGACAGTATATGAAATACAGCTTGTGACATTTATCCCGGAAGAACTGCTGTAATTCATTGTCAGATCAAGCAATACAACGGAATCACAATTTACAGCATTGGGGAGTGTATAAAATACATTGTTCAGACTTGTATAATATGTATTTCCATCAATCCATGTGAGCGAATCGCAAGCAATAATGACGTCGGTTGAACTTGATACCAGATTCACAAAAAGCGTGGTTATGTATACACTATCTACGGATGGTGTAATGGGCACAGTGTCATAATACGTTCCTGCCATATTTTGATAAGCTCCCTGAAGAAAAATACTTTCATTGGAGCAGATGGTTGTATCTATATACTCGATCAAAAAAAGTTTGTTAATGGCAAGTGCATCATCTGACTGAATGACAAACTGATGTGTATTTGTAATGTTACAACTGTTATTATAATTATAGGAGTCTCCTGCAAAGTTATCTGCTCCGCATAATTCCGTCCAACTATTACTATGCGCATTCTCGGACCTTACATGTAATCTGGCATTTGCAGGATTGCCAACAGGGATACCTGCACTTGGTTCAAAATGGATGCTAATTAAAGGATCAAAAGTTGAAGTTCCATAATTATTGATGATCCAAAAATTCTCAAAAGTAGGGTTTGAATTCGGTAATATGTTTGGCGATACATTTAATCTGGAAACAACGATTTCCCCATCAGGATGTATATTTCCAAAATTTATCTCCAGTCCTGCATTTGTAAATGAATAGTTGCCGCTACTTATAATGCTTGAGCGCATGCTCTTACCGGGCCCAACAGGAGCTGTTGATTCATCTATTGTCGCACCACCTGAAATCTGCCCATGCTTGTCGTTTGCATTATCAAATATGGTACTGCCTGCTATAGTGTTAAACTGATAGTAGGCCACCAAACCGGGCTCTGATTCTATGATATCTTTTTTGGTCAGATGTCTGAGCTCCCTGATCTCATCCTGAGTTAAAGCCCTGTCCCAGATGGTTACCTCATCAATGTCTCCTTTAAAATATGGGTTGGAATAATGTCCTTTTCCTATATACAATGTTGGAAAATCGACCGGGCTCAGTGTGACATGTGAAATCCAGCTTTGTTCATTCATGTATAGTGTAACAGAATCAGGGGTTACCACCATTGCAACATATGACCAGGTGTTTAGAGGCACTGTCATGCCGCTGTTGCCAGCCCATCCTGAACCATCCGGCCATCTGTAATACAATCTATTCCCATAATAATCGAATATCAAACCGATCGGCGTATTGCAATGTGCACACCATTCTCCATTTGTGACTATTCCTGCAAATCCTGATTGGCCGCCCTCAGGCTTTATCCATGCTGAAGTTGTAAAATGAGTGATATTTGTCAGATTCAATTCGGAGGAGGAAAAGAAATCACCGTCATCAGCTAATACTAATGCATTCCCGGCAAGAGAATCAGCATCACAGCTATTTAAAACAGTGACCATTCCTGTGATGCTTTTAGTGTTGGAGATACCTTGCGCATCTGTAACGGTTAAACTTACATCATAACTTCCATCCGAGCCAAATACTATATTTGGATTCCTCGCTGATGCTGAGCTGATATAGGATGGGGCAGGTGTTATGGCCCAAGCCCAGCTGGCTCCATGGTGTTTTAGAATAGAGTAGCAATCAAATTGTATGGTATCTCTGGAGCAGAATACAGTATCAGAATACGTGATTGGCTGAGCAATGGGTGTAAACAAGGTATCCTGCATTTTTCTTGCCCATACACCCCTTCCTGTGGTAGCCAGCCTTAATTCCCCGTCTCTGTAAAATGGGTTTATTTGCAACGATTTTGCGATCAGCGGCAGATCAGTGGAATAATCTATCCAGTTACTTGTGGAAACATCCCAATAAAAAACCCCATTTTGTGATACCACATAAACCACATCATTCGTTCCTCCCTGATACATGATATCGGTTAAATCTTCTCCATCCAATACATTTGTGGTTTTATTGGTCCAGCTTTCTCCGCCGTCTGTGGATAGATTAACCTTTCCACCATCCTCTCCTCTTGGAGTACAAACCCATATTACATCTTCATCTTCAGGGTGGACAGAGATTCTCAGCCTTTTATTATTTCCATATGGATCGCTGGTAGTTTTATTCCAGTTCACACCTCCATCGGTTGATTTCCATAATTCACAGGGGTCCCAATATCCCCCCAGTTCATTATAAACCCCATAGATCACATCAGGGTTGCTGCGGGAGATCTCCATTTCATAGATTTCACCGGAGGTGCCCGGAAATGTATATATGACATTAAAGTTAAGGCCACCATCGGTTGATTTATAAACTTTATTTTCCAGACCTACATAGATGTGGTTTGCATACCTCGGATCATAAAATACGCCACTGCGCTGCGCTACACTATAGGATTCATTTGGCCGTACAGGAAAAGATGGATGGGTGATAATATCATCTCCGAAAGTTGATGGGATAGTCTTTACAGATGTACTTGTACTGGCATAATGAGTACGAAACAATAATTTCCTGTTTTCAACAGGGTGCACATAACCCGAAGCCTCTTCAACACCACCGATATTGTAAGCATTTCCATTTCCATAATTTTCATACCAGCCGCTCGTCCCGTCATGATATTTTCCACCGGTATAGGTGTCCTCATTCCATCCGGTATTAAACCCCCAGAAATGAGCAGCTTGAATTCCCTTATTAAGGGCCAGATGAGAAAGCAATTCGTCATTGGAATAGTTTACGCCTCCATCCGAAGCAACCCAGATATCACTGCCGATAACTTCCAGATCCTGCACATCAGCATGGATATCATTCAATCGTGCCGAATTTGCTGCACCAATTGACTGATATGTTTGTCCCCCATCATCCGACTCGGTTAACCTGATGGTAGCAATCCAGATCTTATCAGGATCTGTTGCACTTACTTCCAGGTCAAAATTAAAGAAACCCTGATGATACCCGCTACCGTATGCTGCAACATTCCAGTCATCAGGGCCATTGATCGGGCCATACGGTCCACCATCCTGACCGCTTGGATTTGTCCAGCTGTCACCATTATTTACACTTTTATATACACCTATCCATCCCTGATCATCTGCTTTTGAAGTTCCTATCAAACACACATAAACCAGGTCAGGAGAAGCAGGTGTTACAGCAATTTTACCACCCATATCTGAAGCATTAGATATATCTGTAGGTATATAATATCCATTGTCTTTTAAGGACCAGGTATTCCCACCATCATTGCTCCTAAACACTTCACTTCGCTTGGCCGTAGTATTTGACTTTAACAAATAAGCGATGGTGTTTATCGTAGGATGAAAATCGATGTCCCAACATGGGTCTGAATAGATTTTACTCCAGGAAGCTCCGCCATCAATGGATTTGAATAAACCTGTTGTAGTTGTATGGAATATAATATCATTGTTGGATGGGGAAAATACAAATTCGTTGCCGGATCCATTTGTATAATGCCTTTCTTGCCATGATGATCCGCCATCCAGAGACTGATAGATCCTTTTATTTGAAGCTACCAGGAATATAGTTGAATTCGTTGGATGAATTTTAACGGCTGAATTTCCTCCTGAAAATACTTCCCCCTTAGATATCAATGTCCAGTTTGAACCTTTATCTGTGCTTTTATATACACCTCCGGCTTCAGTACCACAGATGAGTAAATCCGGATTTGATTGAGACTGATCTATTGCATAAATGTTTTTATGCCAGGATATGGCTTGGGTTGAGTTTGCTTTAAACGTTTCAAATGGCCCCATGGGCACCCATCCTAAATCGGAACCAGGAATATTCCTTTGTTGATATTTTTGTTTAAGCAAACGATAATTAATGTCTTCTTGTTCTTTATTTGGCTGAACGATAAAAGCATTTTGATCTAAAAGTGGTTCTACCAGCATGATCCACTGCTTATGATTTTGTGTATGAATGGTTTTTACAAATTCATTGTTTTTGTAATACAACTTATATAAGTCCTCAACCTCACCAACATTAGGATTTTCTGAATACATCAATTTTGCCCATTCCGGCGTGTTATCATCAATAAGAGGCATGGATTTAAAGAAATCAGGGCTATTTTGACTTTGAACCTTAAGAATGCTTGATACAACCAAGAGGATAAAAAGAATATTCTTCATGAATTTGAAATCTTAGCGATGCATGGTAGATGCGGGGTAAACAAATATTATTAGTTCAAAGATAATATAATATACATAGAGCACTCTATGATTTGCAGACGTGATGCAGCGAGCAGTATGGAGCACGTAGATAAGCTTTTAAACTGAGAGTCATTGGCATTTTTATTTTATTAAAATCGAATTAAAATTTGAGTCTAAGAACTAAAATAGTCACAGTTTATGAATGGCCTGAAAAATGGGAAATTTACATGTCATAAAGTGTTAATAATTGACTGAAAAATATTTTTTTATTTAATGTAAAATGACATGTTTTTTGTCATATTATTGCGTGATTTTATACATCAGGTTCTTTAATTCGTAAGATGTTGTAAATAAGATAGTTGACATCTATTACTTTTTAACATTTATTCAATCAATTGAATGAAAGACAAAAAAAAGCATGTTTTGAAGTCAGTCCTCGAATTGGACGACTTTGAAGAACCTCCGCCGCTAAAGGGCAGAACACTCCCATTTCATACAGCCGGAACTGCATTGATTTCTTCCAATATTTCTGATAAAAGTGCGAGTTTCAGGGAAAGATTTTTTCCTGATGCATCATTGCATGATTGGAATGACTGGAGATGGCAGGTGCGGAACAGCATCACGTCATTTGATACTTTGGGAAAAATTTTGAACCTATCTGCGGACGAGCTTGGATTCACAATGCAGTCATTAAACCTGCCTGTGCGAATCACCCCGTATTATGCAAGTTTGCTCCAAGAACTTGATCCTCAGCAGCCATTGCGACGTACTATGGTGCCAGTTGTTGACGAGTTATTCGTATCCAATGGAGAAGAAGCGGATCCACTGTCGGAAGGGCACGATTCGCCTGTTCCGCTGATCGTCCACCGCTACCCGGACAGGGCACTGCTGCTTGTCACTGATTTTTGTGCTGCTTACTGCCGGTACTGTACTCGTTCCCATATGGTATCGAAGAAGATTCATGCCGGTACGAAGCTTATCGACGGAGCTATTGCCTATATTAAGGATCATCCTGAGATCAGAGATGTGATCATCTCGGGAGGTGATCCTCTTACCCAATCGGATGAGAGACTTGAGTATATCCTGTCACGATTGAGAGCAATCCCTCATCTCGAAATCATACGTATCGGAAGTAAAGTTCCGATCGTTCTGCCCATGCGCATCACAGGAAAGCTGGTTAGGATGTTGAAAAAATACCATCCGATATTCATGAGTTTGCATTTTACGCATCCAGATGAGATGACTCAGGAAGTAAAAACTGCGTGCAAGATGCTGGCTGATGCAGGCATCCCGCTAGGTAGTCAAACTGTACTTTTGAAAGGGATTAACGACAATGTGGAAACGATGAAGAAGCTGATGCATGAATTGCTGAAAGCAAGGGTCAGGCCGTATTATATTTACCAGTGCGACCCTATTCCGGGATCATCACATTTAAGGACGCCGGTGAGTAAAGGTCTTGAAATTATTAAAGGATTGAGAGGCTTTACAAGTGGCTATGCTATTCCACATTATGTAATTGATGCCCC